>CAWUOG010000832.1:0-1501 GCA_963923875.1 uncultured Alphaproteobacteria bacterium | reverse complement strand
AGTCGCTGAGCAGCCGGTTGGCCTCGCGGTCGACCAGTATGTCGCGGAAGTTGCCTTGCCAGATGCCGAAGCCCGGCTCGGCATAGAGCTTCTCCCAGAACGCCTCGCGCTCGTCCGGCGTGACCTCGAAGGTGCCCCGCGGATCGGGTGTGTGCATGAAGCAGGCGAAGGTTTCCATGCAGCGCTTGAAGATCTCGGGGTAGCGCTTGCGGATTTCGGCCATCTCCTCTTTCGGGATCGGCCGGTTGTGCAGCGGCGCGCACCAGTTCGGCGTGCGCTGGAAGACAGTCAGATGGCCGGCCGTCTTGGCGACTTCCTGGATGGTCTGCACGCCGGTCGCGCCGGTGCCGATCACCGCTACCCGCTTGCCGGCATAGTCGATGCCTTCCTTTGGCCAGCGGGCGGTGTGACAGGACACGCCCTTGAAGTCCTCGATGCCGGGGATCTTTGGCATGGTCGGCGCCGACAGCGGCCCGATCGCGGTGATCAAGAAGGGTGCGGTATGGCGGCTGCCGTCCTGCAGGGTCACTTCCCAGTCGCGCGTCGGCTCGCGCCAGTGCGCGGACACGACCGCGGCATTGAACTGGATGTCGCGGCGCAGGTCGAACTTGTCGGCGACGAGATTCAGGTATTCGAGTGTCTTGGGCTGCGGCGAAAAATGCTCGGTCCAGTCCCACTCCTCGAGCAGCTCCGGCGAGAACGAGTAGCCGTAGGACCAGCTTTCGGAGTCGAAGCGCGCGCCGGGATAGCGGTTCCAGTACCAGGTGCCGCCGACGCCGGTGCCGGCCTCGAACACCCGCGCCGTCATGCCGAGCTGGCGCAGCTTCAGCAGTTGATAGAGGCCGGAGATTCCGGCACCGATGATGATGGCGTCGCAGGTCATCGCTTGCTCCTCGCCTCCCTGTGCGCGGGGCGCCGGGGAGGAAGATTAGGTGACCCCATTATGAGGAGGGGGATTTCAGCCCCGCAACAAGCTGCCGTAGCCCTCGACCGCAGTGTGGACTCCGCTGCGGCGCAAGCAGTGCCACAAACTGGCCTGGTTGGCCGAGATCACGGGACGCTTCAGATCGCGTTCCAGTGCCTCGAGAATGCCGACGCAGCGGAAGCCGGTGCCCCCGATCAGCACGCCGTCGGCGTTGGCCGGGCATTTCGCGCGGATTTGAGCGTAGAGCGGCTCGATCTGCTGCGCGAAGCCCATGCCGTGGGTGTACATCTCGCCCGGCGGCACGTCGCGCCAGCCCGGGCCCGGATCGTAGCGCAGGTGACCCGGCGGCGAAAAGCCGCGCTCGGTGAAGTAGGCGACGACGGCTCGGGCGTTGGCGTCATTGAACCACGGCGGCACGACCAGGAACGGCCGCTTCACGTTCGAAGCCTTGAGCGCCGCCTGCATGTCGAGGCCGTTGGTGGTGGCGAACACGTTGTTGCCGACGATGGCGCCGAGATCGGCCGCCATCTTCTCGTCCCAACCCTTGCCGCCCAGCACGCTGGAGGTGGTGTGGCC
>CAWUOG010000831.1:0-1501 GCA_963923875.1 uncultured Alphaproteobacteria bacterium | reverse complement strand
ATGGGGAGGAGCATGTGCTCCCACCTCCTCTCCCTCTGGCGGGGGAGAGGAATATGAGATGAGATGAACGGATGCCCGACACCCATATCCCCCGCGACGGCCTCGTCATCGTCGCCAAGCGCGAGTGCCACACCTGCGTCATGGTCGAGCCGGTGATGCGCGCGCTCGATCGCGCCGGCCCGCTCACCGTGTTCACCCAGGACGACCCGGCCTTCCCGTCGGGCGTGAAGACCGTGGTCGACGATCTGTCGCTCGAACAGTCCTTTCACCTGAAGGTCGAGACCGTGCCGACGCTGATCCGCTACCAGGGCGGCCGGGAAGTCGAGCGCACGATCGGCTGGGATCGCGCCGAGTGGCTGCGCGTCGCGGGCGACGCCGCGAAAGGTGACGGCCTGCCGGCCTGGCAGCCGGGCTGCGGCTCCAAGTCGGTCGAGCCCGGCGTGCAGGAGGCGCTGATCGCGCGCTATGGCGAGACCGGCCTGAAGGCGCGCCAGGTCGCGGTCGGCAACTGGGACGATCCGTGGGAGGCCTGCTTCGAGCGGGGGTGGAGCGACGGACTTCCCGTCGTGCCGCCAACCGATGAGCGCATCCTGCGCATGCTGGGCGGCACCGAGCGCAAGCCCGACGAGATCGTGGGACTGATTCCGCCGAACCTGTCGCCGTGCACGGTCGAGAAGGTCGCGATCAACGCGGTGATGGCGGGCTGCAAGCCGGAGTACATGCCGGTCGTGCTGGGCGTGCTCGAGGCGGCGCTCGATCCGCTGTTCACCATGCACGGCCTGCTCTGCACCACGCATTTCTCCGGCCCGCTGGTGATCATCAACGGCCCGATCGCCCGGACGATCGGCATGAACTCGGGCGTCAACGCGCTGGGCCAGGGCAACCGCGCCAACGCCACCATCGGCCGGGCCTTGCAGCTGATCGTGCGCAACGTGGGGGGCGGCCTGCCCGGCGCGATCGACCGCGCCACGTTGGGCAATCCCGGCAAGTACACCTTCTGCTTCGCCGAGGACGAGAGCGATCCGGCGTGGGAGTCGCTGGCCGAGCGCCGCGGCATCGCGCGCGGCAAGAACGCCGTGACGCTGTTCCACGGCGAGGGCGTGCACGGCTTCATCGACCAGAAGTCGCGCACCCCGGAGGAGCTGACGCGCTCGCTGGCGATGGGCCTGTTCGGCGTCGGCCATCCCAAGCTCTGCGACGCCGGCAACGCCGTGCTGGTGCTGACGCCCGAGCACTACAAGATCTTCAAGGACGGCGGCTGGAACCGCCGCCGCATCGAGGACGAGCTGCACCAGGCGCTGAAGCGTCCCGGCAAGGACCTGGTCTGGGGCGCCCAGGGCGTGGCCGAGGGCCTGCCGCCGAAATACGCCGACCAGACGATCGACAAGTTCCAGCCGATGCCCGACGGCGTGCTGATCGTGCGCGCCGGTGGACCGGCCGGCCTGTTCTCCGCCATCATCGGCGGCTGGCCCGGCCAGCGCGTCCGCGAGGAGTGCCAGGC
>CAWUOG010000830.1:0-1503 GCA_963923875.1 uncultured Alphaproteobacteria bacterium | reverse complement strand
GGTGTGAGTCTCGGGGTCTCGGCCGCTGATGATGCTCGACATCAGGATATTCCCGATCATGCTGGCGTTGGGGATCGGGTTCTCGTGCTTGAATCCCGCCCACTGAATGCTCTTGCGCTTGGCCATGGTTTCCTCCGCTCCTTCTCGGATAGCATGGCGCCCAACAGGAGGAAACGATGGCGCTCGTGAACTATGAGCAGGATGGCGGCGTGGTGACACTCACTCTGAACCGCCCGGAGAAACTCAACGCCTTCAGCGACGAGCTGGTGGGTGCGCTGGGCGAGGCCTTGCATCGCTTCGATGTCGACGAGACCGCGCACATCGCGATCCTGTGCGGCACCGGTCGCGCCTTTTCGAGCGGCGCCGACGTGCAGCAGCGCCAGCTCAGAAGCCGCGAGGAATTCCTCAAGCTCGGCGGACCGCAGGGACGCGGAACGCACTCCTCCGACCTGTTGACCAAGGCCGTGAACTGGAAGCCGGTGATCGCCGCCGCGCACGGCTATGTGCTCGGCCTCTCGGTCGGCATCGTGCTCGAGTGTGACCTGATCGTTGCGGAGGAAGGCACCAAATTCCAGATCACCGAGACCTCACGCGGGCTTGGCGCCGGCAAGTACTGGGCGCTGATGCACTATCGCGGCGGCGGCGCCTTCACCATGGAGGCTGCGTTGACCGGCCGCTTCTTCACCGCCGAGGAGGCGTTCAAGGCCAATCTGATCAATCGCGTCGCACCGAAAGGCCAATACCTCCAGGTGGCGCGCGGGCTCGCCGATGACGTCCTGAAGAACCCGCCGCTCAGCGTGCGCTCGACCGTGCGCATGCGGCGCTACTACATGGATCGTCTCAGCCGCGAAGTGATGTTCATGGGGGCGCCGGAGAAGCTCTATCTGTCGGAGGATTTCGGCGAGGCCGCGCGCGCCTTCGCCGAAAAGCGCAAGCCGAAGCCGTTCAAGGGCCGCTAGAGAAGGGTAGCCGGAAAGGCTCGCCGAAGGGGACGACCATGAAGAAGAGCACTGACCGTATCCTGACCAGCCATGCCGGAAGCCTGCCGCGACCCGACGACCTGATCGAAGCGAATGCGCAGCGCGAGGCCGGCAAAGTCGACGAGGCCGCCTTTCAGAAGAAGCTTGCGCAGTCGGTCAGCGATGTCGTGAAGCGGCAGGTCGAGGCCGGCATCACCGTCCCGGGTGACGGCGAGTACGGCAAGTCGATGGGCTCCAAGATCAACTATCGCTCGTGGTGGAGCTATTCCTTCACGCGCCTCGACGGCCTCAAGATCGAGAACGTCGATCGCGATGCAATGCCGGTTCACCGCTCGGAGCCTGGCAAGATCGTGCTCTCGACTTTCGCCGACCGGCGGGACCGCATGCGCTTCGCCGCTGCCTACTCGGACCCCGAGTCGGGCATCACCACTGGCCCCAAGCTCTCGACCTGGCCATTCGCGGTGGCTCCCGTGAAGTATGTCGGCCATGCCGCAATCACGGCCGACATCGCCAACTTCAAGGC
>CAWUOG010000829.1:0-1504 GCA_963923875.1 uncultured Alphaproteobacteria bacterium | reverse complement strand
GATTCCTCTACGTCTCGTGGGCTCGGAGATGTGTATAAGAGACAGGGCACGGCGAGCGCGCAGGAACGAGTGAAGTCCGGGACGGTCGAAATCGAGCAGGTGCAGGTCGCCTTCATCGGCAGCGGCAACCTGGGCGGAGGCACGCTTCATTTTCAGGGCAAGAGCTACCGCTTCACGGTCGGCGGCCTGGGGGTCGGCGGCTTCGGCGTCTCCAAGATGCAGGCCACCGGCGACGTCTACAATCTCAAGGAGCTGCGCCAGTTTCCCGGCGCCTATGTCCAGGGGCGCTATGGGGCGGTCGCCGGCAACAAGAGTACCGGCGAGCTGTGGCTCGAGAACACAAATGGCGTGATCATCAGTCTGCGCGCGCGCCGCACCGGACTGGCCGTGTCGCTGGGCGGCGATGCCGTGATCATCGATTTCAAGTGAGGGCGGGGCCCATGATTGCAGCTGTTCGCGCTCTGATTCTCCTGGCTCTGGTGAGTCCTGTCCTGGCGACGGCCGTGCAGGCCCAGGACGAGCCGCAGGTCTTCAATGCCTTTGCCATCGCGGTCGCCAACGGCACGATCGTCAAGGCGGCGGAAAAGGAGCTCATGGTCGTCGGTACGATCGTGGGGCCCCTGTTCGTCGAGACCGACGAGGGCCCGGTGGACAGCGGCAAGGTGGTCTGTGCGGCCTCCGTGCGGGTTCACCAGGAGACCTACAAGACTTCGGGCAGCGGCGCCTGCACCTTCACCGCCCAGGACGGGGCAACGTCGTGGGGAGACTGGACCTGTGAGGGCTACCAGCTGGTCGGGTGCCGTGGCACGTTGAAGCTCAATGGCGGAACCGGCCGGCTTGCCGGGGTTGCCGGTGAGGGCACCATGATCTGGCGGCCCAGTGCCCACGACCTGCAGAAGCAGCTCGACGGAACCACCGTGCAGAACACCACGGGCATCGTCCTGTGGCGAGATTTCAAGATCGCGCGCAGGCCCTAAAGTATGGAAAGATGGGACGGGGAGATATCGATTATGACCTTGAAGACGACTTTCCGCCTTGCCTTGGCTGCGGCCGCTGCACTGGCTCTGGCGGCCTGCGACAGGCCCGATGCGACCATGGGACAGGACCCGGGTACCAGTTCCGATGCCAAGCAGGTGACGTGGACCGACGGCAAGCCTGCTTATGACCTCAACTGCGCCAATCCTGGCGGCTGCCAGCGGCGCGCCCAGGCGATCTGCAAGGGCGGCAACTATCAGATCCTGAAGAGCGAAAACATGCCGGTCGCCGCGGGCATCGAGGTCTATAACGTCGGCCGGGCGTCGGCGACGATCCGTTGCGCCTAGAGCACTATGGGTTCAGCTGGAATCAGCTGAACCCATAGTGCCTGTTGAAACGAGCATCACCAGTGCGCGCGAATGCAATCAGGTGGAACCGCACGCGGCTCCACCTGATTGCATTCCGCTCTAGAAGAGATCGGCGTCGACGGATTTCACCGCGGGCGCCGGGCTCCCCAGAGCGCCGCGAG
>CAWUOG010000828.1:0-1514 GCA_963923875.1 uncultured Alphaproteobacteria bacterium | reverse complement strand
CCGACAGCACCACGACGCGGTCGGAGAGCGCGATCGCCTCCTCGAGATCGTGGGTAATGAACAGCACCGACTTCTTGTCCTCGGCCCACAGGGCAAGCAGCTCGTTCTCCATGAGCTGGCGGGTCTGCACGTCGAGGGCGGAGAACGGCTCGTCCATCAGCAAGATGTCGGGCCGCATGATCAGGGTCTGCGCCAGCGCCAGCCGCTTGCGCATACCGCCCGACATCTGGTGCGGGTAGCGGTCACCAAAGCCCACCAGCCCGACCCGGCGCAGCCATTCCTCGCCCTGTGGCACCGACTGGCTGCGCGGCACGCCGCGAAAGTCCAGACCGGCCACAACGTTGTCGATGCCGGTGCGCCACGGCATCAGCGCGTCGGCCTGGAACATGTAGCCGGCGCGGCGGTTGACGCCTGCGGCTGCGTTGAGCCGTTCTCCGAACACCTCGACCTTACCCGACGACGGCTCGAGCAAGCCTGCCGCCACGTTCAGGAGCGTGGACTTGCCGCAACCGGTCGGACCGACCACCGATACGAACTCGCCGGCACCGACCCGCAGCGTCGCATTGGCAACGGCGGTGTAGGCCTCGCCGCCCTCGCGGGCGGCAAAGCGGCAGGTGATGTCGTCGAGCGCCAGCGCCGGCGCAGTGGAGGCCACGACTAAGCGCGCTTCTTGGCCCGCTCGGCGAACTCGTTGGTCCACGTGTCGGCGAGCTTGATCTTGTCCTTGTCGGCGGCGAGCTTCGGGTCGGCCTCGACCAGGAATTTCAGGCAGTTTTCCTGCGCGCCGGCAGGCATGAGACCGTCGGGAGAGATCGTCTCACGCACACCGGCGAACGACTTCTCGTAGATCGCGCGGTCGCCCAGCAGATAGGCCTCCGGCACGGTATTCGCCACTTCAGCCGGCTTGGCGGTCTGCAGCCATTCGTCGGCGCGCACAATGCCCGTGGCCAGAGCCAGGGCCGTGTTCGGCGTCTTGGTCAGCAGGTTCGGCTGAGCATAGAGGCAAGCCGCGGGGAAGGCGCCGCCGAAGACTTCCTGGTTGCCCTTGGTCGTGCGGGTGTCGACCACGATCTGGATCAGGCCCTTGTCCTCCAGCATGGTGAGCGCCGGATCGGTCTGAGAGACACCGTCCACCGACTTGTTCTCGATGGCCGCCACCACCGAGGCGCCGGCTCCAACGCCGATCGCGGTGACGTCGGAGGCCTTGAGGCCACCCTTTGCAGCCCAACTCAGCAGCAACATGTGGGTGGAAGAACCTGGGGCGGTGACACCGAACTTCAGCCCCTTGATGTCGGCCGGGCCCTTGACCTTGGCAGCGACATCCTTGCGCAGCGCGATCGAAATCTGCATGCCGCGCCCCATCAGGGCAAAACCCTTGATCGCCTGACCTCGCTGCTGCATCCGTATCGTGTGCTCGTACGCGCCGGCGGTCACGTCGGCGCTGCCGCCCATCAGCGCTTCGAGCGACTTGGAGCCGCCCTGGAAGTCGTTGATCTCGACCTCGAGGCCGGCGT
>CAWUOG010000827.1:0-1518 GCA_963923875.1 uncultured Alphaproteobacteria bacterium | reverse complement strand
CAGATCGAGGAGACCACCTCGGACTACGACCGTGAGAAGCTCCAGGAGCGCCTGGCCAAGCTCGCGGGCGGTGTCGCCATCATCAAGGTGGGCGGCGCGACCGAGGTCGAGGTCAAGGAGAAGAAGGACCGCGTTGACGACGCCATGCACGCCACCAAGGCGGCAGTGGAAGAGGGTGTGGTCGCCGGCGGCGGCTCGGCCCTGCTCTACGCGATCCGCGCGCTGGACAAGCTCCGCGCCGGCAACGACGACCAGAAGGTCGGCATCGAGATCGTGCGCCGTGCCCTGCAGGCGCCGGTCCGCCAGATCGCCGAGAACGCCGGCTTCGACGGCGCGGTGGTCGCGGGCAAGATGCTCGACCAGAAGGACACCAGCTTCGGCTTCGACGCCCAGAAGGGCGACTATGTCGACATGGTGAAGGCCGGCATCATCGATCCGGTCAAGGTCGTGCGCACCGCGCTGCAGGACGCCGCTTCGGTGGCCGGCCTGCTCGTGACGACTGAAGCCATGGTCGCCGAGAAGCCCGAGAAGAAGGCCCCGATGGGCATGCCCCCGGGTGCCGACGGCGGCATGGGCGGCATGGACTTCTAAGTCCACGCTTCTCAAGAAAGTTCGGAAAGGCCGGGGAGCGATCCCCGGCCTTTTCATTTAGGCTTTGTGCCATGAGTGCGTGGCCCGTTTCAGTCAAAGGCGTCCTGGTCCATGACGGGTGCGTCCTGCTGCTGCTGAACGAGCGGGGCGAATGGGACCTGCCGGGCGGGCGGCCCGATCCAAGTGAGGATCATCGCGCCGCACTGAAGCGCGAGGTGAGGGAGGAGACCGGCCTCGAGGTCGAGGTCGGTACGGCGCTCGACGAGCATCTGTTCGAGGTCCTGCCGCAGAAGCTTCCGGGGCACTTCGTGCGCATCGTGCCGTTTGACTGCGCAATCGTCGGCGTCGACGAAGTCACTCTAAGCCACGAGCACCTGCAGGCGCGCTGGCTGCCGCTCGCCGAACTCGGCGAGGCCATCGCCGGCCATCCCCTACCGACGGGTTACCTCGGCGCGATACGCCAAGCGATCGACCAATCGCCTCCTGGGTCGCGCTCGCCGTAGCTGCGCGTCGTTTCGACCTTTAGGAACCGGTCGTGCGCCGCGGCCGCGCCGAGCCACAGCGGATTCCAGGCGTCGAAGGCGGCCAGAGGATCGGCGAGTTTCAGTTCGCGGACCGCGCGCCAGCCGGACATCGACACGATCACGGCGCCACCGTGCTCGGCCGTCTCGACCTGTTCGCCGCTGGCAGTCTGCACCGCGGCCAGCCACGTGCTGAAGTCGCGCGCGCTTTGCAGATCGCCGCGTTCGACGTCGGTCGGCAGATCCATCTCGCGCGCCGTCTCCTCGTGGAATTGGAGCCCGACCAGGCGCCCGACGCGGCCGAGCTCTTCGCGCGTGCCCGCGGCGCCCAGAAGGTCCTGCAGAGTCGGCAGCATGGTGCGCAGATATTCCAGCGCATAGGCGCGGAATGTCTTCAGCTTGCGCT
>CAWUOG010000826.1:0-1520 GCA_963923875.1 uncultured Alphaproteobacteria bacterium | reverse complement strand
GTGACCTATGCCTTCGCGATCGCCGCCCTTCTCGAGGGACGGGTCGATGTCGCGTGGGCACGCTGGGTGCGGCCCTGGACGCTCGCCGCCTGGTGCTTCCTCACCCTCGGCATCGCGCTCGGCTCGTGGTGGGCCTACTACATCCTCGGCTGGGGCGGCTTCTGGTTCTGGGATCCCGTCGAGAACGCCTCGCTGATGCCGTGGCTCGCGGGCACCGCGCTGCTGCACTCCGCCATCGTGGTCGAGAAGCGCGACGCGCTGAAGAGCTGGACCGTCCTGCTCGCCATCCTCGCCTTCTCGCTGTCGCTGCTCGGCACCTTCCTGGTGCGCTCCGGCGTGCTCACCTCGGTGCACGCCTTCGCCCAGGATCCCGCGCGCGGCCTGTTCATCCTGGGCTTCCTGCTGCTGGTCACCGGCGGCGGCCTGCTGCTCTACGCCTGGCAGGCGCCCAAGCTGCAGCCCGGCGGGCTCTACCAGCCGGTCAGCCGCGAAGGCGGGCTGATCCTCAACAACCTGCTGCTCTGCACGCTCGCCCTCACCGTGCTGCTCGGCACGCTCTACCCGCTGTTCCTCGACCTGCTGACCGGCAACAAGGTCTCGGTCGGCCCGCCCTTCTTCAACGCCACCTTCGTGCCGATCTGCGGGCCGCTCTTCGCCGCGCTCTGCGTCGGGCCGTTCCTCGGCTGGAAGCGCGCCGAACTCTGGCCGGCGCTGGTCAAGCTGCGCGTCGCCTTCGCCATCGCGGTGGTCGCCGCGATCTGGACCGGCTTCGCCGCCGACAGCCGCAACACGCTCGCCGCCATCGCCTTCGGCTTCGGCGTCTGGCTGATCCTGGGCAGCCTCGCCGAGATGGTCGACCGCCTGCAGCTCGGCGACGCGCCGTGGGCCGAGTCGTGGCGCAAGCTGAAGGCCACGCCGCGCGCCAGCCTCGGCATGACCATCAGCCATGCCTCGCTCGGCATCGTCGTGCTCGGCGCCGTCGCCACCGCGGCCTGGCACGTCGAGGTCATGCAGGTCATGAAGCCCGGCCAGACCGTCGACTTCGCGGGCTACAAGGCGACGCTGAAATCCGTCGAGCCCCTGACCGGCCCCAACTACGTCGCCGAGCGCGCCACGATCGAGCTGACCGTGGCGCCGCCGCCCGGGAAGCCGGCCGCGAAGCCGCCAGGAAATACACCAGCGAATACACCAGCCAATGCACCGGCCAAGGAGGCGCCGAAGAACACGGCCAAGACGGCGCCGCCGCCGGCCCCCGTCGAGCCCTTCGCCACCATGACGCCCGAGCGCCGGCTGTTCACCGTGCAGCGCCGGCAGATCTCCGAGACCTCGATCCACACCAACCTGCTGCGCGACCTCTACGCGACCCTGGGCGAGGGCGATGCCGCGAACGGCTGGGTGGTGCGGCTCTACTACAACCCGCTGGCGCCCTGGATCTGGCTCGGCGCCGCGCTGTGCGCGCTGGGCGGCTTCGTCTCCCTCTCCGACCGCCGCCTCCGCGTCGGCGCCCCGCGCCGCCGCGC
>CAWUOG010000825.1:0-1522 GCA_963923875.1 uncultured Alphaproteobacteria bacterium | reverse complement strand
GCGGTGCTGTGGCTGTGCGTCTGGTGGGCGCTGTGAGGAAACCCTCGTGAAGTCCGCCCTGAAATTGGTCGATCTGACCGTGAGTTACGATCGCCACCCGGCGGTGCATCACGTTACGGCCGAAATTCCAGCCGGAGAGATGACGGCCATTGTCGGCCCCAATGGCGCGGGCAAGAGCACCCTGCTGAAGGCCCTGCTGGGGCTGGCGCCGCAGGTCGAGGGTCGCATCGAATGCACCGCCCGCCGTGTTGCCTACTTGCCGCAGCAGGCAGAGATCGACCGCTCCTTCCCGATCACTGTGTTCGACACCGTTCTGCTGGGCCGCTGGTCGCGCTTCGGCGGCTTTGCAAGGGCGGGCTCCGACGATCTTCACGATGCCTGGCACGCAATCGAGTCGGTCGGCTTGCGCGGCTTCGAACGCCGCCCGATCGACACTCTGTCGGTCGGCCAGTTCCAGCGCGTGCTGTTCGCGCGCCTGCTTCTGCAGGACGCCGATCTCGTCCTGCTGGACGAGCCGTTCGCGGCGATCGACGCCCGGACCATCGTCGATCTGATGAAGGTGATCCAGCGCTGGCGCGACGAACAGCGTACCGTGGTCGCCGTTCTGCACGATCTCGACCAGGTGAAGCGCGACTTCCCGCACTCGCTGCTGCTTGCGCGTGAGCTGGTGGCGTCCGGCCCGACGCAGCGCGTGCTGTCCTCGGAAAATCTCCTGAAGGCGCGCGCCATGGCCGAGGCGTGGGACGAACATGCCGGCGCCTGCGAAGCTCCGGTCCGCGAACAAACCCGCCTCAGCGCCTGACCCGATCATGCTCTACGACCTGCTGATCGGTCCGTTCGCCGATTTCGGATTCATGCGACGCGCGCTGGTCGCGTGCCTGGCGCTGTCGGTGGCGGGCTCGGCGATCGGCGTGTTCCTGATCCTGCGTCGCATGAGCCTGATGGGCGACGCGCTTGCCCATGCGTTGCTTCCCGGCGCCGCACTCGGCTTTCTGCTCGGCGGCCTCTCGCTGCCGGCCATGAGTTTCGGCGGCTTTGTCGCCGGCCTCGCGACGGCGCTGGTCTCCGGCGCGATCGCGCGCTTTTCCGCAATGCGCGAGGACGCGAGTTTCGCCGCCGCGTATCTGACCGCGCTGTCGCTCGGCGTGCTGATCGTCTCCCTGCGCGGCACCGCGGTCGACCTGATGAACATCCTGTTCGGCGCCATCCTCGGCGTCGACGACCAGGCGCTGCTGCTGATCGCCGGTGCCGCGACGGTCACGCTGACGGGCCTGGCCGCGATCTACCGGCCGCTTGTTGTGGAGTGCTTCAATCCCGGCTTCCTTGCCGCCATGGGCGTGCGCGGTGCGCTCTACCACTATCTGTTCCTCGCGCTCGCTGTGCTGGTCATGGTTGCGAGCTTCCAGGCGCTCGGTACCCTGATGGCGCTCGGCCTGATGCTGCTGCCAGCGGTCGCTGCCTCGTTCTGGTCGCGCGAGGTCTGGTCGATGACCCTGATCGCAGCGCCGATGGCCTTCCTGTC
>CAWUOG010000824.1:0-1527 GCA_963923875.1 uncultured Alphaproteobacteria bacterium | reverse complement strand
GCCAGTGAACACCGTCGACGAGTTGCATGCCGCCATGGCCGCGCTCGGCAGCGCTGGCAACGGATCGGCGATCCTGCCCGCCGACCCGTTCACCTTCAGCCAGAGCAAGGAAGCCGCGGCGCTCGCCCGGCAATACCGGCTTCCGGCGATCTCGATCTACCGTCCGTTCGCCGCCGACGGCGGCCTGATGTCCTACGGACCCGACTCCACGGAAATTTTCCGGCGGTCGGCGTCGTACGTCGATCGCATTCTCAAGGGTACGCCTCCCGCCGAGCTCCCGGTGCAGCAGCCGGACAAGTTCGAGTTCGCGATCAATCTCGGGACGGCCAGGGCACTCGGCCTGACCGTTGCGCCTTCGCTGCTCGCGCTTGCCGACGATGTGATCGAGTAGCGGGGATGCGGGCGCGCCGTCACGAAGGGCGCCTGCGGAACACCTCGAGGATCAGTTCGCCGTCCACCCGCACCTCGTAGAACGGCTCGTAGTCCTTCGGATCGCGCCGAGGCGCGCCATGCGGCATGTGATAGTGATTGTCGAACAGGTAATCGACCGGCTTCGGTCCTTCATCGATCCCGAAACGGACACGCTCCCGGGCCGGCAGCGTCCGGATGGCGGCGAACACCAGCGTGAAGCTGTCGGCGCCGACGGTGATCTTGGCGCGGCTGTCGTGCGCTGCGATGTATTCCAGCGCCTGCCGGTTCGCCATGCCGAAATAATCGACGTCGAAATTGTCCTTCCAGTTCCGTCCGGCCAGCACGTTGAAATAGACGTTCTCGAACGGATGCGCCCGCGCCATCCACACGCCGGTGTGCAGCAAGCCTGCCGCCGTGAGCCCGGCAAGCCCCCAGCGCCACAGGACGCGCTCTCGTCCGACGTGCCAGATCGCCCACGCCCCACGCACCGCGACCAGAAGAAACGCCGGATAGGCGAAGAAGAGATGGCGCCAGCCGTGATAGACCACCGAGTGCAGGGCGATCACCGCCACGATCGGCGCCACGAAGAAGCCGAGGAAGATCAGGTCCTGCAGGTCCCCCTCGGTGCGCCACAGGCGCGCGCCTGCCCCGGCCACTCGGCCGAGGATCGCGCCCGTCCCCACGGCGAACAGCACCAGGTAGAGCAGCGGTGTGGTGATCGCGATCCACACCGGGATGTAGTGCCACGGCAGATCGGTGCCGGGATACAGGCGGCCGACATGCAGCACCTGCCCCTCCCAGCGGAACCGGGCCATGTTCCGGAAGGCCTCGACGAAATGCCCGAACGGGTCGGCCCACAGGAACGGCCACATCGCCACGACCAGCACCGCCGACGCCGCGAGATAGATCGCGAGCGCGCGCAGGACCGGCGCGGGCGACACCTCGCGCCGCAGCAGCCGGCACGCCAGCACCGCGACCGTGAGCAGCGGCAGCAGCACCGCCATGATGCGGACGTCGATGGCGACCGCCGTCGCCAGCGCGTGAAGCAGGGCGCGCCCGGGGCCGGGCGCCAGCACGAAGCCGATCGCCGTGTTCAGCCCGATCGCGACCGCGGCC
>CAWUOG010000823.1:0-1530 GCA_963923875.1 uncultured Alphaproteobacteria bacterium | reverse complement strand
GGGCCTTTGCTGCTCGCGGAGCGGCACGGTCGCCTCGTAACCATTGATAAAAGCCCTTCGATCGGGCCCAATCCGGGCGTCAATTCAAGGGGAGAGCGACGACCATGCGAGAGAACAAGATCAAGAAAATCTGGGCTTCGGGCAAATGCGCGACCCTGGGCTGGCTGTCGATTTCCCACGGATTCACCGCCGAGGTCATGGCGCGCCAGGGCTTCGACGCGCTGTGCGTCGATCTCCAGCACGGCCTGTCGGAAATGAAGGACGTCGCGCCGATGCTGCAGGCGATCTCCCAGACCGACACCGTGCCGGTCGTGCGCGTGGCGTGGAACGAGCCGGCCGCGATCATGAAGGCGCTCGATCTCGGCGCCTACGGCATCATCGTGCCGCTGGTGAACAATGCCGCGGAGGCCGCGAAGGCGGTGGCCGCCTGCCGCTATCCGCCGGTCGGCATGCGCTCCTCCGGGCCGGTGCGCGCCGTGCACTACGGCGGCGCCGACTACGTGGCCAAGGCCAACGACGAGATCGTCGTCATGGCCATGATCGAGACCAAGGAAGGCATCGCCAATCTCGACGCGATCTGCGCCACGCCCGGCCTCGACGCCGTCTATATCGGGCCGGCCGATCTGTCGTTCGCGCTCGGCCTGCCGCCGCGCGGCGACAATCCCGATCCGCTGCACATGGCGACCTGCGACAAGATCCTGGCGGCCGCCCACAAGGCCGGCATCAAGTGCGTCATGCATTGCGCCGGTGCCGACTTCGCGGCCGGCGCGGTGAAGCGCGGCTTCGACATGGTCATGCTCACGGGCGACCTCGCCTGCATGATCGCCGGCGCCCGCCAGCAGCTCGACACGCTCAAGGCGAAGACGGCCTGAGGGTAGCGTCAGACCTCATCCTGAGGAGCGGCCCGAAGGGTCGCGTCTCGAAGGATGAGATACGGACAAGGTGCTCGATCCCATCCTTCGAGACGCACGTCGCCGCTTGCGCGACGACGTGCTCCTCAGGATGAGGCTTTGTCGTTTGTCGAGTGGACTGACCTCGCCCCTAACCGGCGCTCTTCTTCGCGGCCTGGATCGCCTGCCACACGCGCTCCGAAGTCGTGGGCATGGCGACGTCGGTCACGCCGTAGCAGGACAGCGCGTGCACGATGGCATTGACGACCAAGCCGAGCGCGGGCGTGGTGCCGCCCTCGCCGCCGGGCCGGATGCCCATCGGATGGGAACTTGCCGGCACTTCCATGATGCGCGTGACGAACGACGGCAGGGTGTCCGCGCGCGGCAGGGCATAGTCCATGAACGACGCGCTCAGGAGCTGGGCGGTCCGCGGCTCGTAGGCCACTCCCTCGCACAGCGCCTGCCCGATGCCTTGCGTCACCGAACCGTGGGCCTGGCCGTGCAGAACGAGGGGATTGATGGCCAGCCCGACGTCATCGACGCCGGTCCAGCCGACGATCGCGACCTTGCCGGTGTCGGGATCGACCTCGACTTCGCAGACATGGCTGCCGTAGGGAAAGCCGCCGGTCTGATTGAAGAT
>CAWUOG010000822.1:0-1531 GCA_963923875.1 uncultured Alphaproteobacteria bacterium | reverse complement strand
TTGTTGCGGGTGTTGGCGTAGAGCGTGTCGACGGCATCCATGCCGTCCTTGCCCAGCCGGCCGCCATAGGAGCCCTCGAAGATCTCCATGTGCACCCAGTGCGTCTCGTTCTTCAGGCCGGAGAAGGCGATGACCTTGAGATTGCCGATGCCGGCCGAGACGTTGCCCGGCATGGCGCCCGACAGCGCCTTCATCACCGTGTCGGCCAGCTGGTTGCCGGGGCAGAAGCGCGCGATGGTCGGTGCGGGGAAGGTCGGGTTGGCGAGGCACCCCTTGGGCGCCACGATGGTGATCGGCCGGATCAGGCCCGCATTCACCGGAATGTGGCCATGCACCTCGGTGTCGAGCAGCACGGACCGGATGGTCAGCCAGATCGCGATGTCGGCGGTGCCTTCCAGAGGCATGTTGATCGGCCGGTCGGGGACCTGCGGCGCGGTGCCGGTGAGATCGACCGTCAGCGAGTCGTCCTTCTTGGTGATGGTGACCACGATCGGCAGTTCCTTCTTGGCCGGATCGTCGCTGTCGAGATAGCCGTCGATCGCCGTTCCGCCGCGATAGACGCCGTCGGGCAGCTTCGAGATCGCCTGGCGCATCAGCCGCTCGGCGTGATCCATCAGGGCGTCGCAGGCCAGGTCGAAGGTCTCGAGCCCGTAGCGCTCGACCAGCTCGACCATGCGCTCGGCGCCGATGCGGGCGGCGGCGACCTGGGCGTCCATGTCGCCGACCACGAGATCCGACGCGCGGATGTTGTCGCGCACGATCTGCCAGACCGCCTCGTTGCGCACGCCGCGGTCGTAGACCTTGATCGCCTTGAACTGCAGGCCCTCGGCATAGGCGTCGATCGCCTCGACGATGCCGCAGGAGCCCGGCGACAGCGCGCCGATGTCGAGATGGTGCGCGGTGGTGGCGGCGAAGGCGATCAGCTTGCCCTGGACGAACACCGGCACGATGAACGCGACGTCCGGTCCGTGGCTGGCGCCGGAATAGGCGTCATTGTGCATCACCACGTCGCCCGGCCGGAACTGGTCGCCGCGCTCCTTGAGGATGCGCAGCACGCCGCGCACGTAGCCTGGGATCGGGCCGGACTGCAGCGGCGTCGATTGCGCCGACTCGGCCAGTCCGCGTCCTTCAGCGTCGACAAGTGCCGCCCCGAAATCCTCCGACTCGCGGATGATCGAGGAGTAGCTCATGCGCATCAGCTTGTAGCCCATCTCGACGGCGATGTTCTCCAGCGCGCCCTGGATCACGCTGGTGGTGATCGGGTCGATGCGATCGGGCTTGGGGATCGGCTGGTGGGCGGCGGAGGTGGTCATGGGCGTTCTCCCTGGAGCGCACCCTTCGAGACGGCGCTACGCGCCTCCTCAGGGTGAGGTGCCATTGATCGTTCAGTCATGACCTCATCCTGAGGAGCGATCCGGAGGATCGCGTCTCGAAGGATGGCAACGCGAAGGACGATCGTGCTCATTGGCGAGCCTCCTTCCGGATGATCAGGTTGCCGGCGGTGTCGGCTTCGAAGCTGTGCTGCGGCGGC
>CAWUOG010000821.1:0-1531 GCA_963923875.1 uncultured Alphaproteobacteria bacterium | reverse complement strand
CCTGCACATCGACCTGCAGCGGCGGAGGAAGTCCGCGGCGGTACATTACCGTCACTACGACAAGAACCTTCACCCCTATGGTTTCCAGCCTGAGCTTCGGGACGTTTGGCAGTTGGACGGCCCCGAGCGCGCTCAGCGCGTCGATAACGGTCCTGGTGCCGTAATGTCGGGGCTCTCGGGACTGGCGGCTCTGTGGCGGGATCGTGGCGGCGGTGCGGCCATCGAATTTGCCTTCGTCGGACCGGTGCTGCTCACGCTTCTGCTGGGCGGCATCGATGTCGGGCGCATGTTCTACGTGCGGCAGGGGCTCGAGTACGCGACCGAGCAGGCCGCTCGCTACTATATGCTCAATCCAACCTCGGCGAGTTCGGCCGTCACCACTTATCTGCAAGGTCAGATGCCGGGAGGAATGGGGAGCAGCGTCGGTGTTACCTATACTGACTCGACATCCTGCAACTCGAAGTCGACCGTGACGTGCACTTTGATCACGACAACCTACTCCTTCAGCTTTATCGCGGGCTATCTCGGCCTGGGCACCCTCAACCTGCAGGCCAAGGCTCAGGCGGTCCGGTATTAGGCAGTGCTTCTTCCGTACGAATCAGCCCTTTGTCGCCAAATGTTGGGGCTTTGGTTGCGAAAGCCCCCAATCTTTTGATATTGTGATTACACTTGTCGATTCGGCCGTGGCCGTGGCCATAGCCTGCTGACTGGGGTTGGAATGAAATTGGCGCCGCTCATCAGCGCGGTTCTGGCGCTCGTCGCATCGGCGTGCAGCACCGACAGCTTCGATTCGAGCGCCAAGGGCGACTCTTACGAGAGTTCGGTCAAGCAGGCCGACGAGGCGCGCAAGGCCGGTAACCTCGATCAGGCCATTCCGCTGTACAGTCGTGCCCTGCAGAGCAATCCGAGCGGTATCGAGGCCAAGCTCGGGCTCGGCCAGTCCTATCTCTCGATGGGAGCCGGCGACGAGGCGGCTGCGCAGTTCCGTGACGTCCTCGCGAGGCGCAGCAGCGATGCCGTGGCGCGACGAGGCCTGGCATCCGCCCTGATTTCGATGGGCCAGGCCGATCTCGCCGCGCAGCAACTCGAGGCGGCGCTCAAATCGGATCCCGATGACTATCGCGCTCTCAATGTGATGGGCGTCGTGCTCGACATCCAGGGCCATCATACGGAGGCGCAGGCCCGTTATCGCCGGGCGATCGAACTTGCGCCGGACTTCGCTGCCGTTCGCAACAATCTCGGGCTGTCGCTTGCCATCGTCGGGCAGGCCAAGGAGGCGATTGCCCAACTCGCACCGCTCGCGAGCAGTTCCAGGGCCGACGGCCGGGTACGCCAGAATCTTGCGTTCGCCTACGCTATGGCGGGCGACTACGAGAACGCGCTGCAGGTCAGCCGCCGTGACCTCAGCGAAGCCGCCGCCCAGCGCCAGCTCTCGTATTTTCTCCAGCTGCGCAATCTGCCGGTCGAGGCGCGCAGCGCCGAGATCCGGCGCAATCCGGCCTTCTTTCCGCAAGGCAGCCGCGGCAGCTAG
>CAWUOG010000820.1:0-1531 GCA_963923875.1 uncultured Alphaproteobacteria bacterium | reverse complement strand
TCGGCCAGCATCGCCGAGGTGTTGGCACCGGCGGTCAGCAGCCCGAAATCGAGCACGCGCACGCCGGAGAGAGGTCGCTTGCTCATGCCGCAAGCTCCTGTCCGGCAAGTGGCGGCGCGGGGCGGGGCGCGAACGACCGGCCGTTCCACTGAACCGGCAACTGCGGCAACAGCACACGACCGAGCGCGGGATGGGCGATTTCGGTCAGGAAGCCGCGCGCGACGTATTGCTCGGTCGACAGCAGTTCGGCCGGCGAGAAGACCGGACCGAACGGCACGCCCTTGCGCTGCGCCATCGACTGGATCTCGAGCCGCGTCTTGTCCGCGAACCATGGTAGCATGACCGCGTAGAGTTCACCGACGTTGGCACGCCGGCCGGCGCGGGTTGCGAATTTCGGATCCTTGAGGCGCTCGTCGCCGATCAGGTCGCGCGTCGCGGGCCATTGCGTAGCCGTGTAGACCACGGCGACATGGCCGTCGCGGCAGGGCACGATCTGGAATTCCGATTGCTTGCCTTCGCGGCCTGGCGAGACGCCCGAGGCTTCCGCACCCGAGGCCGCCTTCCAGTTGACCCACTGCAGGACTTCCGCGAGCGAGACGCGCACCGTGGCGGGTGTCGAGCCTTCGTCGCGTGCAGCCAGAGCTGCGGCCAGGCCCGTGAAGGCGGTCAGCCCCGCGGCGTAGGAGGCATGATGGCCACCCAGCCGCAGCGGCTTGCGATCGGGCTCGCCCACCATGTGGAGCAGCCCGCCCAGCGCCATCAGCGTAAATTCGCTGTAGGGGATCGCGGGATCCATGCCGACAGGAAACGGCGCGATTTCGATCGGCGTTGCGCGGCTGGCGCGCAGCAACTCCGCCGTTTGCGACGGCTCCTCGAACAGGCAGGCGTCGGCCTTGTCCAGCAGGCCAGCAAGCGTCGCACGACCGCGCTCACCGCCAAGGTCGAGCACGAGCGATTGCTTGGAGGTGTTGAGGAAGTGGAAGAGCGCACTTTCGCCGCCCGGCAACAACGGCGGCGCGGCGCGCACCGGATCGCCACCCGGCGGCTCGATCTTGAGCACGGTGGCGCCGAGATCGGCGGCGATCTTTCCGGCAAGCGAAGCGGCGAGGCGCAACGGCAGAGGCACACCCGCGTCGTTGACCTCGATCACCGTGAATCGCGACAGCGGAAGGGCGGGGGATTCGTTCATCTCCTGCCCATCGTGGCGTGTGCTAGTGTCGCGGTCCACCGGAGGATTTCATGGCACAGACGGGCAATCACAAGGGGCTGCAGTTCGGCATCTTTCTCGCGCCTTTCCATCGCGTCGGTGAAAATCCGACACTCGGAATGGCGCGCGACATGGAGCTGATCGAGTGGATCGACGAGCTGGGCTACGACGAAGCCTGGATCGGCGAGCACCATTCCGCAGGTTGGGAGACCATCGCCTCGCCTGAACTGTTCATTGCCGCCGCTGTCGAGCGCACGCGCTACATCCGGCTGGGATCGGGCGTGACCAGCCTGCCGTATCACCATCCGCTCATGGTCGCGAACC
>CAWUOG010000819.1:0-1534 GCA_963923875.1 uncultured Alphaproteobacteria bacterium | reverse complement strand
CGGTGGCGGCCTTCGCCGACATCGTCGGCTATCGCCACGTCTACCGCTTCGGGCTCGCCGCCTTCTGCATCGCCTCCTTGGGCTGTGTATTGGCACCGTCGCTGCCCTGGCTGATCGTCGCCCGCTTCGTGCAGGGCGTGTCGGGCTCGGCCATCATGTCGGTACAGCCTGCACTGGTGCGAGCGATCTACCCACGCAACATGCTGGGCCGCGGATTGGGCTTCAACACCACCGTGGTCGCGACATCGCTGGCCGCCGGCCCCTCGCTCGGCGCCGCCCTCTTGCAGCTGTGGTCGTGGCCGATCCTGTTCGCGGTCTATATTCCCCTGGGAATTATTTCCTTCGCGCTCGCCGAGCGCTATCTGCCGCGCACCAGCCACACACACCGGCCATTCGACGTGCTGTCGGCGGTATTTTCGGGAGTGACGTTCGGACTGCTGATCTTCGGCATCGATGGTATCGCCCACGGTCACGCGCCGATCGTGATCGTGGCGGAACTGGGCGGTTCGCTGGTGATGGGGACGTTCTTCGTCCTGAGGCAGCGGCAACTCGCCGATCCGATGATGCCGATCGACGTCTTCCGGCGCCCTGTGTTCGCCCTGTCGATCACGGCCTCGACCTGTACCTTTACAGCACAGGGCCTCGCCTTCGTCAGCCTGCCCTTCTTCTTTCATACGGTGCTGGGCCGCGACGCCACCAGCACCGGCATCCTGCTGACGGCCTGGCCGCTGGCGCTGGCGACCATCGCACCAATCGCCGGACGTCTGGCCGACCGCCACCATGCCGGCGTACTGGGCGCGATCGGGCTCACCAGCATGACGGCTGGGCTCGCGCTGACAGCCCTGCTGCCGCCCGATCCCTCGGCCGCCAACATCATGTGGCGGCTGGTGCTGTGTGGCGCGGGCTTCGGCATCTTCGCTTCACCCAACAACCGGCTGATGATGAACGCCGTGCCGCGTGAGCGCAGCGGCAGCGCGGGCGGCATCATTGCCTCGGCCCGAACGCTCGGTCAGACCCTGGGGGCCGCCCTGGTGGCGCTGGTCTTCGGCCTGTTCGACTTCTCGGGCAGCGGCGCCGCCGATGCCTCGCGCGCCGCCCTGTGGCTCGGCGCGGCCTTCGCTGGCATCGCGCTGGTGGTCGGCAGCCTCAGAATGAAGCTGCAGCGCTGACCGGGCTCATGGCGCGGACCGTTCTCCTGGTCACGGCATTCCTGGCGGCTGGCTGCGCCAGAAAGCCCGACATCGAGAAGATCGAGCAGCGTCAGAACCAGCAGATGATCCGCATGGGCGACGTCGTCATGCCGCGTGCATCTGCCGGAACAGTGACGGCGCCATGCCGAAGCGCCGCTCGAATGCCCCGCTCAAACGAGCCGTCGAGCGCAAGCCGACCTTCGTCGCGATGGTCTTGAGCGGCAGGCCCTTGGCCAGCAGCATGCGCGCCGCATCGAGCCGAAGGGTCTCGACAAAATGGGCCGGTGTCTTGCCCGTGGCCTCGACGAATTTCCGGTAGAAGCTGCGCTCGGTGAGGCCGGCCC
>CAWUOG010000818.1:0-1534 GCA_963923875.1 uncultured Alphaproteobacteria bacterium | reverse complement strand
TCGTGGGCGGGCGGCGAACTCAAGATCGGCGCCGGCGATTCGTGGCTCGAGATCCTGGGCTCGGGCATGGTCCATCCCAACGTGATCCGCAATTGCGGCCTCGATCCCGCGATCTACCAGGGCTTCGCCTTCGGCATGGGCATCGATCGCATCGCCATGCTGAAGTACGGCATCCCCGACCTGCGCAGCTTCTTCGATTCGGACCTCAGGTGGCTGCGCCACTACGGCTTCTCCGCCCTGGAAGGAGTCGCGCGATGAAATTCACCCTGTCCTGGCTGAAGGAACATCTCGACACCACCGCGACGCTCGTCGAGGTGCGCGACGCGCTGACCATGCTCGGCCTCGAGGTCGAGGGCATCGCCAACCCGGCCGAGACCCTGAAGGGCTTCGTGGTCGGCTACGTGGTCGAGGCCGTGCAGCACCCCAATGCCGACCGGCTGCGCGTCTGCAAGGTCGACACCGGCTCGGGCGTGCTCCAGGTCGTGTGCGGCGCGCCCAACGCGCGCACCGGCATGAAGGGCATCTTCGCACCGACCGGCAGCTACATCCCCGGCACCGACCTGCACCTCAAGGCGAGCAAGATCCGCGGCGAGGAGAGCAACGGCATGCTCTGCTCGATGCGCGAGCTGCAGCTCAGCGACGATCACGAAGGCATCATCGACCTGCCGGTGGACACGAAGACCGGCATCGCGGCCGCCGAGGCGCTGGGCCTCGACGATCCGGTGATCGAGATCAAGGTGACGCCGAACCGCGGCGATTGCCTCGGCGTGCACGGCATCGCCCGCGACCTCGCCGCGGCCGGCCTGGGCACGCTGAAGACTCCTACCTTTGCCCGCGCCCGCGGCAGCTACCCGAGCCCGATCAGGTGGACGCACGGCTACGAGGCCAAGCCCGACAGCCCCTGCCCCATCGTGGTCGGCCGCCATTTCCGCGGCGTCACGAACGGCCCCTCGCCCGACTGGCTGCAGCGCCGGCTGAAGGCGATCGGGCTGCGGCCGATCTCGACCCTGGTCGACATCACCAACCTGGTGACCTTCGACCTCAACCGGCCGCTGCACGTGTTCGATGCCAGAAAACTGACGGGCGACCTGGTGATGCGCCAGGCGCGCGAAGGCGAGCAGATCCTGGCGCTCGACGGCAAGACCTACACGCTCGATCCCTCGATCTCGGTGATCGCCGACAGCAAGGGCGTGCACGCCCTGGGCGGCATCATGGGCGGCGAGGATACCGGCGTGCAGGCCGACACGACCGAGGTATTCCTCGAGGTCGCCTATTTCGATCCGATTCGCACTGCAGCGTCGGGCCGCAAGCTCGGCATCCTCTCGGATGCGCGCTACCGCTTCGAGCGCGGCATCGATCCGCAATCGGTACAGTGGGGAGCGGACGTCGCGACCCTGCTGATCCTCGAACTGTGCGGCGGCGAGGCGAGCGAACTCACCCAGAGCGGCGTGATGCCGAACTGGCAGCGCAGCTTCACGCTGCGGCCCGACCGCGTGAAGACGCTCACCGGCATCGACGTGCCGGCGCAGAAGAC
>CAWUOG010000817.1:0-1534 GCA_963923875.1 uncultured Alphaproteobacteria bacterium | reverse complement strand
GCGCAATAAAGTTGCGAGGATTCGCCATTCGGCTGTGAACAATTGCGCCAATTCCTCAGAACGGCCGTGCAACGGAACCGAGGTTTGCATATATCTCATCAGATATGCGGCAAGTGGGATGCGGGACGGTCATGGCAGCAACTCATCGCGGTAAGGTTCTCATCCTGGGCTCCGGTCCGGCGGGCTACACAGCGGCGATTTACGCCGCGCGCGCCAGTCTCAAGCCGATGCTGGTGCAGGGCATCCAGCCGGGGGGCCAACTCACCATTACGACCGACGTAGAAAACTACCCGGGCTTCGCCGACGTCATTCAGGGCCCGTGGCTGATGGAGCAGATGCAGAAGCAGGCCGAACATGTCGGCACGCAGCTGTTCTTCGATACGATCGTCGAGGTCGACCTGTCGCGCCGCCCGTTCGTCTGTATCGGCGACTCGGGCGACCGCTATGAATCGGATGCGCTGGTCATCTCGACTGGTGCCACGGCGAGGTGGCTCGGCATCCCCACCGAAGAAACGTTCCGCGGCGGTGGCGTGTCAGCATGCGCAACCTGCGACGGCTTCTTCTTCCGCGGCAAGGAAGTCGTGGTCGTAGGCGGCGGCAATACTGCGGTCGAAGAAGCGCTCTACCTGACGCACCATGCATCGAAGGTCACCCTCATTCACCGCCGCGACAGCTTCCGTGCAGAGAAGATTCTGCAGGATCGCCTGTTCAAGAATCCGAAGGTCACCGTGATGTGGGACACCACGCTCGAGGAGATCAAGGGCGATACAGCACCGGCACCCTTGGTCAAGAGCGTGCGCGTCAGGAATGTGAAGACCGGCAAGGAGAGCGAATTCACCACCGACGGCGTGTTCATCGCCATCGGCCATTCACCGAATACCGAGTTGTTCAAGGGCAAGCTGGCGATGGACGGCGAGGGCTACCTGCTGACCCGGCCGGATTCGACGGCAACCGACATTGAAGGCGTCTACGCCGCGGGCGACGTGCAGGACAAGGTGTTCCGCCAGGCCGTCACCGCGGCCGGCACCGGCTGTATGGCCGCCCTCGAAGCGGAGAAGTGGCTGGCTCGGCAGGAACAGCGAATCGCCCAGACCCAGGCTGCGGAGTAGGAACGGCACGATGAGCACGCCCGAGCGCGCGCATGGCATGGATTGGGACAAGCTGCGCATCTTCCAGGCCGTGGCAGATGCCGGCAGCTTCACCCACGCCGGCGAAGGCCTGAAGCTCAGCCAGTCGGCGATCTCGCGTCAGATCGGCGCCCTCGAAGAGCAGCTCGGCGTCATGCTTTTCCATCGTCACGCGCGCGGGTTGATTCTGACAGAGCAGGGCGAACTGCTCTACCGCACCGCGCGTGACATGGCGGCCAAGGTCAACACGGCCGAAGCGCTGTTGCGCGCTAACCAGGACAAGCCGGCTGGGCGCCTGAAGATCCATGCCACGGTCGGCTTCGGCTCGACCTGGCTGACGACGCAGATGCACGAATTCATCACGATGTATCCCGAGATCGACGTGAGCCTGGTGCTGTCGGACAACG
>CAWUOG010000816.1:0-1536 GCA_963923875.1 uncultured Alphaproteobacteria bacterium | reverse complement strand
AGAGGGTGCCTCGTCTCTTCTTCGCCACAAAGCATAGGCCTCATCCTGAGGAGCGCTCCGAAGGAGCGCGTCTCGAAGGATGGGCAACGCGATGATCGAGGAGGCCGGTGCTCACGTCTACATGCTGCGATGCGCCGACGGAAGCTACTATGTCGGCTCCGCAAGGCTCGGTCTCGATCGTCGAGTCTCGGAGCACAATCACGGCACCTTCGGCGGATACACGTCGAAGCGTCTTCCCGTCGAGCTCGTGTGGGCCGAGCACTTTCTCGACATTACCGATGCGATCGCGGTGGAACGGCAGATCAAGGGCTGGTCCCGGGCAAAGAGGAGGCCCTGATACGAGGCGACTTCGCTTCGATCAAAGACTTGTCGAAGCGCCGCACCTGAGGCCCATCCTTCGAGACGCTCGCTGCGCTCGCTCCTCAGGATGAGGTCCTCTCTTCTCGCAAGTGCAGCCTCGCCCTGTCTGCCCTCAGGTCGGAAAAAGATTCAGATACGGGATGCTGACCAGGAGGGCGACGAGCGCGATCGAGTGGCTCAGCATGCCGATCCAGTGCAGCCGGCGCAGCCGGCGCGTCGCACCGCGATCGCCGCGGTCGCGTGCCTCCAGTTCGGCATCCATGTGCCTGCGGAACCACTTCCGGGAAAACATCGCGAAGGCTGCGATCGTGGCGATGCCGGCGGCGACGACCAGCCGGCCGGACACCGCGAAGGCGAGCGTGGCCGCGGCGGCCGTCAGGCTGAGCGACAGGAAGTAGAACCAGAACTGCCCGCGCAGCAGCGTCGAGACCGTGGGAATCTCCAGGCTCACCAGCAGAAAGGCCGGCGAGGTGATCTGGAAATAGAGCATGTTGAAAATGAGGATGATCAACGCGGCGAGTGCCAGGCCGTCCAGTGTCATGCAAATCGCCTCGTGTCGGGGGTGACGGCATCCTGCGCCCTTCGGACGGGCGGCATCAAGGGATCGAGATCGGCGCGCGACCCTCCGGCGAACCCGGCCTCGCCTACGGTGTGGCGCCGCCGGCAGATTAAGCCGCGCCTTCCTCTCCGCGCTCCTCCGCCCATTTCACGATCTCGATGAAGATCGGGCGCAGGCGGCGGGCGGCATCGGTGTTCTCGTACTCCACGCGCGGCGGCACCTCGGCGAAGATCGTGCGCTTGATCAGCCCGTCGCGCTCGAGCGCGCGCAGCTGCGCCGTCAGCATGTGCTGGGTGATGCCGGGCAGGCCGCGCTTCAACTCGCCGAAGCGGCGCTTGCCGTGGCTCAGCAGCCAGAGAATCTCGAGCTTCCAGCGGCCGCTGATCATGCCGACGGCGCGGCGGAACTCGGCCTGCACCACCTTGGCGATCGCCGGATCGGTGCGGGCGGCGTTGATGTCGATGACGGTACGGCCCGGCATTTGGTGTCCTGCCCGCTGGTGTCCTATCCGCAGCAATGGTTCGATTTCCGATCTTATATCATGGAACGTCTGCAGGCCGGGCCGGCCGTGCTGCCTTGCGTCTTTGCGTAAAGTCGCTCTTTCCGACATTGCAGCG
>CAWUOG010000815.1:0-1541 GCA_963923875.1 uncultured Alphaproteobacteria bacterium | reverse complement strand
TACAGGATCGCCAGTGCCGCGAAGGATGGCCCCAGCACGACGGCATTGGCCGCGAGCGTACGACGGAAAGGAAGAGCCTGATCGGGCATCGGGCGGACTATAGCGCGCCCGGAACCCGCGTAGGTTACAGCGGTGAGGGCTATACCGGCGAGCGGGGCACGAAGAAGCGGATCGCCGCCAGGCCGAACACGAACCCGCCGATATGGGCGAGCCAGGCCACCGGTTCGCCGCCGGCACCCGGCGTTCCTCCGAATATGCCGAAGACGACGTTCAGCGCGATCCAGATGCCCGCCACAGGCAGCAGCGACGACATGCGGCCGGCGCTTCGCAGAAGCATCAGCACGCCGCCGAACACGCCGCTGATCGCGCCCGATGCGCCGACCACCGGATCCGTCGAATCCATGTTGAAGGCGACATGAATGAAGCCCGCCACGATGCCGGCGCAAATATAGAAGGCAAGGAAACGGCGCGGGCCCAAAATGCGTTCGACCGGCGCGCCGAAGGCGGCAAGGCTCAGCATGTTGACACCGACATGCACCCAGCCGCCATGCAGGAACTGATAGGTAACGGGCGAGACGATCTTCGACAGCAGGTCGCCCATGTCCCCGGTGTAGGTCGCGGGGATCAGGGCGAACTGCAGGATGAGCCCCTGGTCGGCCGCATCGCTCAACAGTTCGCGCAGGCCCTGGATCGCCAGATTGACGACGATGATCCAGAGGATGGTCGGCGGCAGGTTGATGGCGCGCTCGCCCCCCTGCCCGCCGCCTTCCGGTCCCTGCCGCCTGTCGTTGTCGAAGGGCATTTCCTTACTTCTTGGAACTCTTGCTGTTGGGCTGTCCACCCATCGCACGCAAGCGCAGGCGCAGCGCGTTGAGCTTGATGAATCCTTCGGCGTCGCGCTGGTCGTAGGCGCCCTGGTCGTCCTCGAACGTCACCGTCTTCATCGAGTAGAGCGACTTCGGGCTCTTGCGGCCGACCACGCTGGTGTTGCCCTTGTAAAGCTTCAGCCGCACCGTGCCCGTGACATTTTCCTGGCTCTTGTCGATCAGCGCCTGGAGCATCTCGCGCTCGGGCGAGAACCAGAAGCCGTAATAGATGAGCTCGGCGTATTTCGGCATGAGCTCGTCCTTGAGATGGCCGGCGCCGCGGTCGAGTGTGATCTGCTCGATGCCGCGATGGGCGGCATAAAGGATCGTGCCGCCCGGCGTCTCGTAGATGCCGCGGCTCTTCATGCCGACGAAGCGGTTCTCGACCAGGTCGAGCCGGCCGATGCCGTTCTTCTTGCCGAGCTCGTTGAGCTTGGTCAGCAGGGTCGCCGGCGACATCTTCTTGCCGTCGATCGCGACCGCGTCGCCCTTCTCGAAGTCGATTTCGACATAGGTCGCCTTGTCCGGCGCATCCTCGGGCGAAATCGTGCGCTGGTAGACCATCTCGTCGGCCTCCTCCCAGGGATCCTCCAGGATCTTGCCTTCGCTCGAGGAGTGCAGGAGGTTGGCGTCGACCGAGAACGGCGCCTCGCCGCGCTTGTCCTTGGCGATCGG
>CAWUOG010000814.1:0-1543 GCA_963923875.1 uncultured Alphaproteobacteria bacterium | reverse complement strand
GCGCCGCTGCTCTCGGGCCCGACATTGAGCGTGCCGAGGTCGCTCTTCTTGGCAATGGAACCGCCGCCTGCGCCAATTTCAATCAGCTCGACGGTCGCGATTTGAATCGGCAGCCCGGAACCGCGCATGAAGCGCTTCTCGCGCGCCGCCTCGAAGCCATAAGCGACCAGCGGTTCGCCATCGTCGACCAGCGCCAGCTTGGCGGTGGTGCCGCCCATGTCGAAGGCGAGCACGCGGTCGAGTCCGGCATTGCGGCCGAACCAGGCCCCGGCCAGCGCTCCGGCCGCCGGTCCGCTTTCCAGCAGCTGCACCGGCGCGCGCTTGGCTTCGCTGACATGGGTCAGCCCGCCGTTCGAGAGCATCAGGAACAGACCGCCCGGAATGCCCTCGGCGCGCAGCGCCTGCTCCAGACGCTCAAGATAGAGCTCGGCCAGCGGACGGATGTAGGCGTTAGCAACCGTCGTACTGGCCCGCAGGTACTCGCGGATCTCGGGTGCGACATCGGACGACAGCGATATCGACAGATTCTGGAAGCGCTCGGCCACCGCTGCACCGATCGCGCGCTCGTGCGCCGGATTGGCATAGGCGTGCAGGAAGCAGATGGCGAGGCTCTCGATGCCGTCCTTTACGAGCGCCGCCACTTCGGCGAGGGCTGCATCGATATCCAACTTCTTCTCGACCGATCCATCCGGTGCCAACCGCTCGACGGCCTCGCGCCGCCACGGTCGCGGCACCAGTGGCTTGGGCATCTCGATGAACAGATCGTAAAGCTCGTATTTGCGCTCGCGTCCGATCTCGAGCACGTCCCTGAAGCCCGCCGTCGTAAGCAGGCCGGTTTTCGCTCCCTTGCGCTCGATCAGCGCGTTGGTGAAGAGTGTCGTGGCATGCACCACGCGGCCGATCTGGTCGGGCGTCGCACCCGCCTTCGCCAGTACCTTGCGTGTGCCCTCGATGGCGCCGCGCGCCGGATCGTCCGGCGTGGTGCTCTCTTTCCAGATGACGGCACGGCCATCGC
This sequence comes from uncultured Alphaproteobacteria bacterium, assembly GCA_963923875.1. Taxonomy (GTDB): domain Bacteria; phylum Pseudomonadota; class Alphaproteobacteria; order Reyranellales; family Reyranellaceae; genus Reyranella. The sequence continues at coordinate 528 of CAWUOG010000814.1, read as the reverse complement.
GGGGATCGTGGATGACGAGATCGGTGAATGTGCCCCCGATGTCGATGCCGAGGGAAAGCGGTGCGGTCGTGCTCATTCTGCCTTGATGTTTCCGGCCTTCACGACCTTCGCCCAACGTTCGCGATCGCCCTTGATGTAGGTGGCGAAGGCATCGGGGCCCTGCCCCAGCGCCTCGAGCCCCTGCTTCTCGAGCGTCTCCTTGTTGGATGGGTCGGCAACAGCTTCGAGAAACAACTTGGCGAGACCTGATTTGATGTCGACGGGTAGTCCCACCGGCCCGACCAGTCCGAACCAGTTGTTGATGTTGAGCGCCGGGATGTCCCTGGTCAGCAAAGGCAGCTGAGGCGCGAGCGGCGACGGTTTGGTCGCGGCCAGCGCCAAGGCCCGCACCTTGCCGCCGTTCACCATGCCCATGATCTCCGACACGTTGGCGAAGAACATGTCGCAATTGCCGGCCGCCACATCGGCGATCGCCGGTGCGCCGCCTCGATAGGGCACATGGATGAACTTCAAACCGCCGGACTCCGC
>CAWUOG010000813.1:0-1544 GCA_963923875.1 uncultured Alphaproteobacteria bacterium | reverse complement strand
CGGTAGGCCGGGTTGACGTTGACCAGCACCAGCCCCGCCTTGGCGGTGGCGAACTGGGTCAACGTCCATTCATAGGTGTTGGGCGACCAGATGCCGATGCGGTCGCCACGCTCCAGGCCCAGCGCCACCAACCCGGCGGCCAGCTCGTCGACCCGGCGGCCGAGCTCACCCCAACTCCAGCGCACATTTTGGTGCTTCACGACCAGAGCCTCGCGGTCGCGGTATTTCTCGACGATCTTGTCGAAGAAATTGCCGATGGTTTCACCGATCAGCTTCTTGGTCGAGACGCCGTGGTCATAGGAGATCTGGGACGAAGTCTGGGTCATGGGGCGGAGACTATTGCCTTCCGCCGTCACCACCAAGGCTCGGCGAAAAGCGAATTTGGTGCAGCGCCGAATAATTCTCGTTCGGTGCAGTGCTGCAGCACCGTTAGGGTCCGCCCCATGAAATATGCCTTTCAGACCGTCGACGTCTTTACCGACCGGAAATTCGGCGGCAATCCGCTGGCCGTCCTGACGGATGCGCGCGGGCTCTCGACCGGGCAGATGCAGGCCATCGCCGCGGAGTTCAACTACGCCGAGACGACCTTCGTGCTGCCGCCCAGGGATCCCGCCCATACCGCCGAGGTGCGCATCTTTACGCCAAAGGCCGAGCTGCCGTTCGCCGGCCACCCCAATGTCGGCACGGCCTATGTGCTGGCGCGGGCTGGCCAGGTGCTGGGCAGGAAGATCTCGAGCGACAAGCTCGCCTTCGAAGAAAAGGCCGGGCTCGTAGCAATGGACCTGACGCGGCGTGGCGACGATGTCGTAGCGGCCCGGCTCGCGGCCCCGCAACCGCTCGCCATCGGCGACGAGGTCGACGTGGCGTTCGTGGCAGAGGGCTGCTCGCTCGCGCCCTCCGACATCCGGACCTCGACCCACCGCCCCTGCATCGCCTCGTGCGGCACGCCCTTGCTGTTCGTCGAGCTCGAGTCGCGCGCCGCGCTGGCCGCCGCCGCGCCGCGCGCCGATGCGATCCTGCGCGGTCTGCCAAGCGAGCGGGCAATCGGCATTCATCTCTACGTGCGGGCCCGCGAAGAGGATCGCGACATCCAGTGCCGCATGTTCGCGCCGGCGATGGGTATTCTGGAGGATCCTGCGACCGGCGGCGCCAATGTCGTGCTGGGCGGCCTGCTGGCACACTTCGACGCGCGCGCCGACCTGACGCTCAACACGACCATCGGCCAGGGCTTCGACATGGGCCGGCCGTCGATCCTCGAGGCCGCGGCCGAGAAGAAGGCCGGCAGGGTTGTCGCGACCTATATCGGTGGCAAGTGCGTACCGATGCTGACGGGCGAGCTCGAGGTCTAGGCTCCTGGCGAGGAAGGACTACTTCCTCAGCTGCACAAGTTTGTCGGCGAAACCGGTGATGCGCGAAGAGTCGGCGATGGCGCGCAGGTTCTTCTCCAGCACGCCGAGCGGCGCAGCGAGATCGCAGCGTTCGCCAGCCAGCCATTGCAGGTTGGGGAGCTGGCGTTCGAGGTCGATCGCCTTGCCGATCTGGTT
>CAWUOG010000812.1:0-1550 GCA_963923875.1 uncultured Alphaproteobacteria bacterium | reverse complement strand
CCCAACGAGCTGGCCAACATCTCCGAAGTCGCGACCAACTCGACGCTGAGCCTGCTGCGCACGCAGGAGCTCGACCTCGTCAAGAAGGTCGCCGAGCTGTCGACGCAGTTCGGCCCCAACCATCCCAAGCTGCAGCAGGCACAGCGCGAGCTCGAGACGGTGAAGAGCCGCTTCGTGCAGCAGACCCAGAGCATCACGCTCGCCGTCCGCGCCGAACTCGACGCCGCCAAGTCGGAAGAAGAGGAACTGCGCACCCAGGTCGAGCGCGCCTCGGTGATGTCCGGCGCGACCAGCCAGTACGAGGCCGAACTCAAGCAGCTCGAGCGCGAGGCGCAGTCGAACCGCGCCCTCTACGAGAGCTTCCTGAACCGCTTCAAGGAACTGCGCGAGCAGCAGGACATCCAGCGCGCGGACGCCCGCATCCTGGCCTATGCCTGGCCGTCGGGCTCGCCATCGTCGCCCAACTACAAGACCGGCCTGTTCGGCGCCTTCATCGTCGGCTGCCTGCTCGGCATGGCAGGCGCGATCGCGGCCGAAAAGCTGGACCGTGTGTTCCGCTCGGCCTCGCAGGTCGAGAAGGCCACCGGCGTCGCCGTGCTCGGCATGGTGCCGCTGGTCAAGGGCGCGGTCGGACAGCGCTCTTCGATCGTCACCCAGGTGCTCGACAAGACCACCTCGTCGGCGGCCGAAGCGATGCGCGCGGTCTTCACCGCGATCAGCCTGTCGAACCTAGACCGTCCGCCGCGCGTCATCGCGGTGACGTCGTCCACGCCGGGCGAGGGCAAGACGACCTTCGCCGCGGCGCTGGGCGGCCTGCTCACCAAGATGAACGCTTCGCGCCGCGTGCTGCTGGTCGACCTCGACCTGCGCCGCGCCAACCTGGCCGTCGCTTTCGGTGTCGGCAAGGATCGTGGCGGCACGATCGACGAATACCTGATGGGCACCAAGACGCTCGATCAGTGCGTGCGTCGCCACGAGATTTCGGGCGTCGACTACATCTGCGCCCGCCCGGATACGCCGAACGCCCCGGAAATTCTCGAATCGCACGCCATGAAGGCCGCGCTCGCGACCTTCGCCGACCGCTACGACCTCGTCGTGCTCGACAGCCCGCCGGTGATGGCGGTGTCGGACGCGCGCATCATCTCGCAGCTCGCCGACTACACGATCTTCATCGTGCACTGGGCAAAGACGGCGCGCGACGTCGTCACGACGGCGGTGGGCGCGCTGCTCAACGTCACCGATCGCGTCGGCATCGTGATCAACAAGGTCAACCTGACGAAGCATGCGCTCTACGAGTACGGCGACTACGGCGACTACTACTCGCGCTATCACGGCTATTACTCGGCCGGCGGGTCTTCGTCGTCGGCTTCGTCCGCTTCCGGAACCCCGCCGCTGTCGGGCATGAGCAGCAGCCTCGACAAGCTGAAGCGGATCGTTCCGCGGGTCGTCAAGTAAGGCACTCCCCGCCCGGTTCAGGGCGGAGGGGGAGGGCCCGGTCGCGTCATGTTCGGAACTTTGTTCAGGCGGTCGAAACCTGCCGGACAGGGGCG
>CAWUOG010000811.1:0-1552 GCA_963923875.1 uncultured Alphaproteobacteria bacterium | reverse complement strand
AAGGCGGCGCTCGTGCCTTTCATGAAATCGCTCGCGATCGACGGTGCGCCGAAGAATGTCCGGGCCAACATGGTGTCGCCGGGCACCATTCTGGAGGACGGAAATACCTGGGGCCGCCAGCGTGACGCCAATACCGAGCGCTACCAGCGCTCGCTGGCCCGCAATCCGATGGGCCGCATGGGCACGCCGCAGGAAGTGGCGAACTGCGTGGTGTTCCTGGCCGGCACGCCCGCCTCCTTCGTGAGCGGTGCTCACCTCATTGTTGACGGCGCGATCACCAACCGGGTCCAGTTCTGACTCCCGGCTCCGCAATCATGCGGCGAACTCCCTGGTCCCTCGTCGGGTTACTGGTCGTCGCCGGAGCCGTCGCCGCCTTCCATGTCGGGAAGGCGCCGCCGTCCGTCCCCTCACTTCGGGCGGAACTGGGGGCAAGCCTGCGGCAGGCCGGCTGGCTGATCTCGACGGTGAGCCTGATCACCGCTGTCGGCGGCATGGCGATCGCCCTGACGGCGGAGCGCTTCGGCCATCGCCGGCTGGTCCTGCTCGGGACGGCCCTCGGCTTCCTGGCAAGCCTTGCCGGGGCGTTCGCCCCGAACGTCGATCTCCTAATGATCGGCCGCGTCGTCGAAGGGCTCGGGTTCATCATGGTCGCGGTCGCGATCCCGACGCTCGTCGTCCGGCTGGCCGCCCCGGCGGACCAGCGTATCGTCCTGACCTTGTGGAGCGCCTACATGCCGGCCGGCGCAGGCTCGATGATGCTGCTCTGCGCGCTTGTCCTTTCCGAAGCCTCGTGGCGGATCGCCTGGCTGGTGGCTGCTGCGGCGTCCTTTCTCGTGATGGTGGCGCTGCTCTGGCGCGCCCTGCCGCGGCACGAGCTCGATCCTGTCCCGGCGACCAGGCGGGCGATCCTGGCGGAAATAATCGAGGTCGCGACCAGTGGCGGACCACTCGCCATCGCCTTTTGCTTCGGGGCCTATTCCAGCTGCTGGTTCGCGATCGTGGGGTTTTTGCCGACGCTTCAGGTCGACCGGCTTGGCTTCTCGACCGGGGTTGCCGCAATCGTGACGGCACTCGTGACTGTGGCGAACGTCGCCGGCAACCTGGGCGGGGGGTGGTTGATCCAGCGCGGCGTCGCCCGCGGTCCGATGATCGTGGCGACGGCCCTCTCAATGGCCGTCTGCGCCGCCTGCATCTTTCTGGACGGGGTGCCCGACGTCGTACGCCTGACCCTGGCCGGGGTCTATTCGGCCGTGATCGGCGCCGTGCCGGCAGCGTTGTTCACGGCGATCCCCGTCCATGCCGGCCGTCCGCAGTTGGTCGGGGCGGCGACGGGCCTGCTGATGCAGGTCTCGAACGTCGGCGCCCTGCTCGGGCCGCCGATCACTGCGACCCTGGTTTCGGCCGGCGGGTGGCCTGCCGCAGCCTGGTTGACCACAGCGGCATTGGCCTGCGTCGCGGGCTTCGGCGTCTTCCTGCACTGGCGCGAAAAGCGTAGGCTTCCCGCATGATCTTCGTCGACATCGTCTCCGATACGATCTGTCCCTGGTGCTAC
>CAWUOG010000810.1:0-1553 GCA_963923875.1 uncultured Alphaproteobacteria bacterium | reverse complement strand
TCCAAGCAGGCCGTCGCCTACCGCCAGATGTCGCTGCTGCTGCGCCGCCCGCCGGGCCGCGAGGCGTATCCCGGCGACGTGTTCTATCTCCACTCGCGCCTGCTCGAGCGCGCCGCCAAGCTGAACGACAAGAACGGCGCGGGCTCGCTGACGGCGCTGCCGGTCATCGAGACGCAGGCCGGCGACGTGTCGGCCTACATCCCGACCAACGTGATCTCGATCACCGATGGCCAGATCTTCCTCGAGACCGAGCTGTTCTATCAGGGCATCCGTCCGGCGATTAACGTCGGTCTGTCGGTCAGCCGCGTCGGCTCGGCCGCGCAGATCAAGGCGATGAAGCAGGTCGCCGGCACGATGAAGCTCGAGCTGGCGCAGTACCGCGAAATGGCGGCCTTCGCGCAGTTCGCGTCTGACCTCGATGCCGCCACCCAGCGCCTGCTGGCACGCGGCCAGCGTCTGACCGAGCTGCTGAAGCAGGGCCAGTTCCAGCCGATGCCGGTCGAGGAACAGGTCGCCTCGATCTATGCCGGTACCCGCGGCTATCTCGACGGCCTGCCGGTCTCCCGCGTCGGCGAGTTCGAGAAGGGCCTGCTCGATGCGCTGCGCGCCGAGGGCACTCTGCTGGCGGGGATCCGCGAGAAGCGCGAGATCACCAAGGAGATCGACGACAAGATGAAGGCGTTCCTCGCCGACTTCACCAAGAAGTTCGCGTAGAGAGAAGATGCCCAGCCTCAAATCCTACCGCCTTCGGATCCGAAGCGTTCAGTCGACGCAGAAGATCACGAAGGCGATGAAGATGGTCGCGGCGGCCAAGCTGCGCCGCGCCCAGGAGCAGGCCATGGCGGCCCGGCCCTATGCCGAGGCGATGGACAAGGTCATGGCGACGCTGGCGTCGAGCTTCAAGGGCGGCTCCGGGCCGAAGCTGCTGGCCGGCACCGGCTCCGACAAGGTCCACCTGCTGATCGTCGCGACCGCCGACCGCGGCCTGTGCGGCGCCTTCAACAGTTCGATCGTGCGCGAGGCACGCCGCACCATCCGCCTGCTGCTCGAGCAGGGCAGGACGGTGAAGATCCTGGCGGTCGGCCGCAAGGCGCGCGACCAGCTGCGCCGCGATTACGCCTCGCTGATCGTCGAGACGATCACCGACCTCGGCCGTCCGCGTCTGTCCTTCGCCGACGCCCAGAAGGTCGCCGGCCGGGTCTCCGAGCTGTTCGACAAGGGCGAGTTCGACGTCGCCACCGTGATCTTCAACCGCTTCAAGTCGGCGATGACCCAGGTCGTCACCGTGCAGCAGCTCATTCCGCCGCCGGCCCCCGAGGCCGGTTCGACGGACGCCAAGCCGGCGGGCGGCGCGGTCTACGAGTTCGAGCCCGACGAGGGCGAGATCCTGGCCGACCTGCTGCCGCGCAACCTCACCGTCCAGATCTTCCGGGCACTGCTCGAGAACGCGGCGAGCTTCTACGGCTCGCAGATGACGGCGATGGACAACGCCTCGCGGAATGCTGGCGAAGTGATCAAGAAACTGACCCTGCAGATGAACCGCTCGCGTCAGG
>CAWUOG010000809.1:0-1555 GCA_963923875.1 uncultured Alphaproteobacteria bacterium | reverse complement strand
GGACTGCGGCGGCACCCAGAACTGCGCAAGCCGCGTCATCTTCTCAATCTCAAAGACGTTCTAGTTCTCAGTCGCGACGGCGCGCCAAGCTGAGCCCCTGCGACCCTGTTGCCGCAACGCCCAGCGGCTGCCATGTATTCCCGCATGGAAAGCCGGGTTTTCGATCTCGCTGTTGTCGGTGCAGGCCTGAACGGCAGCCTGCTGGCCCTGGCTGCGGGCGAAGCAGGACTGCGCACCGCCTTGATCGACCGCGTTCCGCTCAAGAAGCTCACGGAACAGGCGTTCGACGGACGTACAACCGCGCTTTCCTACACCAGCCAACGCATGTTCGAGGCGCTGGGAGCCTGGGATGAAGTCGAACCACATGCAGAACCGATCCTCGACATCCATATCTCCGACGCCGGTCACGACGGCCGTGCCAGCAAAATGCATTTGCACTTCGATCACCGGGAGGCCGTCGCGCCCGACGAAGACGCAGCACCGATGGGCTGGATCGTCGAGAATCGCCATTTGCGCGCCGCGCTACTGCAGCGGCTCGCCGCGTGCCCATCGGTCGAACTGATCGCCCCGGACGAAGTCATGAAGACGACGCGCGACCTGCATCGCGCGCAGATCGTCCTGGCGAGCGGCCGTACGCTCGACGCGCGCCTGGTGGCATCGGCGGAAGGCCGCCAGGGTTCGATGCGCGAGGAGGCCGGCATCGGCGCCCGGAGTTGGTCGTATCGTCAAACCGCGATCGTGCTGGTGGCCCAGCACGAGCAGCCGCACCGCGGAGTCGCCCAGGAGAAGTTCTTGCCGTCCGGCCCCTTTGCCATCCTGCCGATGCGCGACGGACCGGACGGCAGCCACCGTTCCTCGATCGTGTGGAGTGAGCGCACAGGGCTGGCGCGACGCCTGCTCGAACTCGATGCGCCGCGCTTCCAGGCGGAATTCGCCCGCCGCTTCGGCGATCACCTGGGCGCCGTGCATCCGATCGGACCACGCTGGTCCTATCCCCTCAGCCTGGTGCATGCAGAGCGCTACATCGAACAGCGGCTCGTGCTGGTCGGCGATGCCGCGCACGGCATCCACCCGATTGCCGGCCAAGGCTACAATCTCGGGGTCCGTGACATCGCGGCGCTCGTCGAGGTGTTGATCGACGCCAATCGCCTGGGCCTCGATATCGGTGCCACCGACACGCTGGAACGCTACGCACAGTGGCGCCGCGCCGACAACTTCACGATGGTCGCCGCAACCGACTTGCTGAACCGGCTGTTCTCCAACGACATCAGGCCGCTTCGGCTGGCGCGCGACGTGGGCCTCGCCGCCGTCAATCGTGTACCGTCACTGCGTCGCTTCTTTGTGCGCCATGCCATGGGCCTGGTCGGAGACCTGCCTCGGCTGATTCGCGGCGAGAGGCCGTAGGGCTTGCCCGGAACGCCGATCGTACTGCGTGGGCCGGCGATCAGCTTCACCGGCGATCCCTTCCGCGACGGACTCGAGCGCACGATGGTGCATTGGCCCGACGCGGCGATCGCGATCGAAGACGGAAAAATCCTGCGCGCAGGCCCCGCCC
>CAWUOG010000808.1:0-1564 GCA_963923875.1 uncultured Alphaproteobacteria bacterium | reverse complement strand
CCAACGTCTTCCAGATGTTCGACAAGAGCCAGTCGCTCATCCCGTTCATGGGCTTCGTCGAGGCACGCTTTCAGGACCGGATCGGGCTGTTCATGGATCTGATGTACATGAACCTGACGGCCGGCGGCGCCAGGACGCGCGACTTCAATTTCGGCGGCGTCGCCACCGGCAGCCTTTCCGATACGGCCTCGCTCAATCTGGAAACCCTGACGATCCAGTTCGGCGGTGCGTATGAATTCGCCAAACTCGGGCCCGATCGCGGCGCCGAAGGTCCGGGCATGGCGAATGTCGGGCGCACCGGCTTCGATCTTCTGCTCGGTGGCCGCTACTGGTACCAGCGTGCCGACATCGCGGTGAACCTCACCGGGACCCTGAACGTCAACATCGACAATCTCGAGTTCTCGGCCGACCGCAGCAAGTTGATCGCCCGTTCCGGCGCCATCAACTGGGTCGATCCCTATGTCGGATTGAGGATCCGCCACAAGCTGGCGCCGCGTCAGGACCTGACCCTGGAGGGCGACATCGGCGGGTTCGGCGCCGGCAGCCGCATCTCCTGGCAGGCGTTCGGCAGCTACAAGTACGAGTTCGGCTCGACCGGCAACGTCGCCTGGTCCGGCGTCCTGGGCTATCGCGCGCTCTACGTCGACTACACCCAGGGATGGGGCAACACGTTCTTCGAACTGAACCTGCTGCAGCATGGCCCGGTCATCGGACTGAGCGCGCGCTTCTAGAGCTGCACCAAGTCAGTCCCGCCAGCGATTTCGCTCCAGGTCCAGGCGGTTGCTGGCATCGAATTCGATGCCTTCCTTTTCCAGCAGGCGTCGCTGGAGAATGTCGCCGCCATTGCGAGACAGGCTGAACGACACTTCGCCCTTGGCGTTGACGACGCGATGCCACGGGACATTCGTTTTCGAGTCGAGGTGCTGCAGGACCCGGCCCACAAGACGGGCACGTCTCGGCATGCCGGCCATCGTGGCGACCTGACCATAGGTCGCCACCCAACCACGCGGAATGCGGCGAACGACGGCGCAGATCGCCTCGGCCGCCGCATCGCCTCTCAGCGTGACGGAAGGCAGCAGCTTTCGCGTCGAGAAAGCCGGTGGCTTCCGGCGTCCCGTTGCCGGGCCTTTGCCGAGTCCCGAAGTCATACCGAAGTTGGCTCGAGGCCATTTGGAGGAGCGCTTCACCCGAGAGTCTCCATAGCGAGAGCGTCACCCCAGCAATTGCGCTGCAAGCGATGATCTTCTCTGCTCTCGGCAATCTTCCCTTGGCCCTCGCCCCACGGGCAAGCCATCAGCGCCAGAGGCTGATGCCCAAGAATCCTGATCGTCGGTAGAAAGTTGGAGCGGGCGAAGGGATTCGAACCCTCGACTCCGAGCTTGGCAAGGATCAAGACTGAACTTACTCCTTGATTTTGCAGCACACGGAGTACCACGATCTGCCACGATGCGCAGGAACGTAGCGCGAATCGCGCTCAACTTGCGCGCAGGTTTCCTTCCAATTTTCATCGCCCCCGTCGCAGCCACGTCGAGAGACTCGAATACACCCGGCTCCGCTCGCGCGA
>CAWUOG010000807.1:0-1567 GCA_963923875.1 uncultured Alphaproteobacteria bacterium | reverse complement strand
AGCAGGAGAACACGACGCTCTCCTTGCCGGTCACCGGGTCCCTGTGGAGCTGCAGACACTGGGCACAAATCTCCTTCATCATGCATTGCATGGGGGAGTTGATCGATCCCAGCGCGCGGTGATCGGGCTTCATGTAGGGCTTCAGCACGCCGTGCCGGGCGAGCCGCACGGCGTTCATCATGCCGTCCGAACCGATGGCGATGATGCGGTCGGCATCCTTGAACGGGATCGGCTGCTCGCCCAGTTCCCCGGCGGCGTACTTGCGCATCGTCTCGACGATGTTGTCGACCGTGGTCTTGTCCTGGGCGCGCGAGGGCTTGAAGCCCGGCGCCTCGTCGCAGCACCACACGACCACGTCGGCCGCGGCCTCGATCTCCTCGACCTTGTAGCGGTCGATCACGCGCTTGTAGCCCGCGAAATAAAGAACCTTGCTGCCTGCCCGGCGGAAGGCCTGGCCGATCGAGAACAGCACGGCGTTGCCGAGGCCGCCGCCCGCCAGCACCACGGTCTCACCCGGCTCGATCTCGGTCGGTGTGCCGGTCGGGCCCATGACGATCACCGGCTCGCCGGGTTCCAACAGCGCGCAGAGATCGGACGAGCCGCCCATTTCGAGCGTGATCAGCGACAGCAGGCCCTTGTCCTTGTCGACCCAGGCACCGGTCAGCGCCAGCCCTTCCATGGTCAGCAGGGTGCCATCGACCTTCTTCGAGCGCGCTTCGTAGTTCTGCAGACGGTAGAACTGACCGGGCTCGAAGTTGCGCGCCGCCGCCGGCGCCTCGACCACCACTTCGACGATGGTCGGCGTCAAACGGTCGACCCGCACCACCTTCGCCCGCCAGGCCTTGTTGGCAGCAGCGAGGATGTCGGCGGTCTTTTGCATCGGCGCCGGCAGCTTCGACATGCTGCGGGTCAGCACCGGATAGCCCTGCTTGGCGCCGCCCATCGCCTTCACGACGTTGCCGGCAAAGGACGGATGCAGGTCACCGAAGAACGACATCGCCCGGCCGTCGGCATGGCGATACATCAGCACGCGCACGTCGCCCGGCTTGCAGACGCGCTCGGGCGTTGCAGGGTTGCCCTCCTCGTCGAGGGCGCGGAAGTACTTGCCGTCGATGAAAGCGTGCGTCGCATCCTCGCGCGCCAGCACGGTGTTGGGCTGGGTACCCGCCGCCACGAGGATGGTGCGTGCCGGAAGCGTCGCCTCGACCTTCTGGCCGCCCTGTTCTCCGGCCACCTTGAGGGCGCAGGCATGGCCGTTGGCGTCGACCTCGACCGCCACAGGCGACAGGCCTTCGGCGAAGCGGATGTCCTCTTCCAGCGCCTTGAACACTTCCTCGTGGTTCAGGGTGTAGGACGGCGAATCGATCAGCCGACGGCGGTAAGCGATGGTGACGCCGCCCCAGCCGTTGACCAGCCCGGCGATGTCGGGCGTGCGGCCCTCGCGGGCGGCCTTCGCCCGCTCCTCGCGGATCGCATGAGCGTGCGCGATGAACTCGTCGGCGATCTGGCGCTCCTCGTCGTTCATGGCCGCGCGCACGGCGGCGAGCCCGCGCTCCTGCACCAGCGC
>CAWUOG010000806.1:0-1575 GCA_963923875.1 uncultured Alphaproteobacteria bacterium | reverse complement strand
TCTCGTGCACTGGCCGATCCTGGCCTACGTCAACAGCGTCTGGCTCGGCCCCAACGCGCCGCTCGAGGTGCGGCTGGCCTGCGTCGCGCTGGCGCTCTCTCTCGGCTACGCGCTGTTTCGCCTGGTCGAGCGGCCGGTCCGCCTGGCTGCCTGGACTCCAAGCCGAGGCCTGGTCGGCGGCACGGTCGCGGTCTCACTGCTGATCGCCGCACTGCCCCCGGTGCTTTTCGCCCTCAACCGCGACAGCCGCGACTTCGCGGCCCTGCGGCAGCCGAACTACGGCCTGGGGCGCATGTGCGAGATCGCCGGGCCGTTCACCGTGCAGGCGGCGTGCCGAACGGGCCCAGCACCCGCGCTCCTGATCTGGGGAGATTCCTTCGCCGAGCACATCGTGCCCGCCATCGCCGCCTCCTCGAAGGTCGCGATCGAGCAGGCGACCAGCAGTGGCTGCGGACCGTTTCTCGGCGTGGCGCCGATCTTCTTCGGCCCACCCTGCCTTGCCTTCAACGAATCGGTGATTCGGCACGTGGCCGATACACCGTCGATCGAAACCGTGGTGCTGGCCAGTCGCTACGGCTCCTATCTCAGCGGCGCCGCGCTGCTCGAAGGCACGGAAAGGAGCTTCAAGACCATCCAACCCGATCCCGAGGTGGCGTTCCGGACCCTGAAGGCCTCGGTCGACCGCCTGCACGCCCTGAAGAAGCGCGTGGTGCTGGTGGCGCCGCCCCCCGGCAACATGGACTTCTCGCTGGCGAGCTGTGAGGAGCGGCGACTCACAGGCCTGCCGACGATGGGCGCACCCGAGCGCTGCGAAATCGATCTCGCCCGGTTCGTCGCCAAGCATGTCGCGGTGTTCGAGCTCCTGAACAGGGTCGGTGCCGCCACCGGCGCGCCGGTGTTCGACCTGGCGCCGTTCCTGTGCCGGGGCGGACGCTGTCCGGCGGCGATCGGCGATCTGCCGCTCTATCGCGACGACGTGCACTTCTCCGTGGAAGGCGCGCGCCAGCTGGGCGAAAGGACCGGCCTGGCGTCGAAACTGATCGAGATGGCGCGATAGCCGGGAGTTGAGCCCCCAGCCCTCAAGTGGCACGCTCCCGCCAACCTGAGGGAGAAGCGCCATGCCGTTCTATGAAAAGGGTCCGGTCCGCATCCATTACACGGAGATGGGCTCGGGCTTCCCACTGATGATCATCCCCGGCGGCGGCCTCAACTCGACCATCGCCGGCCTCGACGTGAAGCCCGGCCATCCGTTCAACGCGCAGAAAGAATTCTCCAACGCCTTCCGCTGCATCGTGGCCGACATCCGCAACGCCAATGCCGGCCAATCGACCGGCCCGCTCGACATCGAACGGACCTGGGATGCCATCACCGACGACCATGTCGGCCTGATGGACCATCTCGGCATCAAGAAGTTCATGGTGCTGGGCTACTGCATCGGCCAGCCGCTGATCTGGAACCTGATCAAGCGCGTCGGCGATCGCGTGGTCGCCGCGGTGCTGACCCAGCCGTCGGGCTTCCGGCCCGAGCTGCCGACCCAGTTCTACGACAACAACATGAAGGGCTGGGGCGCGGAGT
>CAWUOG010000805.1:0-1577 GCA_963923875.1 uncultured Alphaproteobacteria bacterium | reverse complement strand
GGCAAGACGGTCGTGGAAGTCGCCTGAGGGCCGTTCCCGGCGCTGAACCGGCCGGTAATCTGGGTTAGGCTCGATGCAAGACTCTCGGGGGAAACCGATGTTCCGCTTCTACGCCGCAGTGCTGCTTGCGTTCCTGACCGGATCGGGATCGGCTCTTGCTGCCGACTATCCCGAGCCAAAGCACGGCCAGTGGATTGCCAAGGACTTCAAGTTCCATACCGGCGAGGTGTTGCCGGAGCTCAAGCTCCATTACACGACCGTGGGCGCGCCGACCGGACAGCCGGTGCTGGTGCTGCACGGCACGACCGGCTCGGCGGCCAGCATGCTGACGCCGGCGTTCGCGGGCGAATTGTTCGGCCCCGGTCAACCGCTCGATGCGGCGAAGTACTTCGTGATCATTCCGGATGGCATCGGCCACGGAAACTCGAGCAAGCCGTCGGATGGCCTGAAGGCGAAGTTTCCCCGGTATGATTACGCCGACATGGTCGATGCGCACCATCGCCTGCTGACCGAGGGACTGGGCGTGAAGCGCCTCCGCCTCGTGATCGGCAACTCGATGGGGGGCATGCATGCCTGGGTCTGGGGCACGCGCTATCCAGACTTCATGGATGCGTTGGCGCCGATGGCGTCGCAACCTACGGCGATGTCGAGCCGCAACTGGATGCTGCGGCGGCTGATCATTGACACGATCCGCAAGGACCCGGAGTGGAAAGGCGGCGACTACGCCGCCCAGCCCACCGCGTTCCGCAGCGCCGCGGTTTACTTCAACATCGCGACCAACGGCGGCACGCTCGCCTATGCCAAGGCCGCGCCGACGCGCGAAGCCGCCGACAGGTTCCTGAACGAGCGACTGGCCGCGCCGTTCACTGCCGACGCCAACGACTACCTCTACCAGTGGGAAGCGTCGGGCGACTACGACCCGTCGCGCGACCTCGCCAGGATCAAGGCGCGCGTTCTGGCGATCAACGCCGCCGACGACGAGCGTAATCCGCCGGAAACCGGCCTGATGGACGCGGCGCTGAAGCAGATCAAGGACGCCCGTCTGCTGCTGATTCCGGCAAGCACCGAGACGCGCGGCCACGGCACCACCGGCATGGCGAAGTTCTACAGTCGCGAGCTCGGCGAGTTCCTGCAGACGGTTCCGGCACCGGTGAGATGAGTGGGACGATGAAGCAGCTGCGTATCCCGGCCGTCTACATGCGGGGCGGCACCAGCAAGGGCGTGTTCTTTCTCGACCACGACCTGCCGCAGGACAAGGCGGCGCGCGACCGCGTGCTGCTGCGCGTGATCGGCAGTCCCGACCGCTATGGCAAGCACACCGACGGCATGGGCGGCGCCACTTCCAGCACCAGCAAGGTCGTGATCCTGTCGAAGTCGCAGCGCCCCGACTGCGACGTCGACTACCGTTTCGGCCAGGTTTCGATCGATGCGCCGGTGATCGACTGGTCGGGCAATTGCGGCAATCTCTCGGCCGCGGTCGGCGCCTTTGCGATCAGTTCGGGCCTGGTCGACGCACCGGCTGACGGCACCGCGACGGTGCGCATCTGGCAGGTCAACATCCAGAAGAAGATCGTCAA
>CAWUOG010000804.1:0-1581 GCA_963923875.1 uncultured Alphaproteobacteria bacterium | reverse complement strand
ACTATGGCTACTGCGAGGAGACGGGCGAACCGATCTCGCTGAAGCGCCTGGAAGCTCGCCCGATCGCGACCTTGTCGGTCGAAGCCCAGGAGCGCCACGAGCGCATGGAGCGCACCAGGCGCGACGAAGGCTAGTAACGGCGGTCTGGCTAGCCTTCGGTGCCGCGTCGGAGCACGCGGCCACCGCGGCCGCCGCCCGGCTTTCCGCCGCGCCACGCAACCGCGCCGTTGCACAGCACGATATCGATGCCTTTTGCCGGCAATTTGGGCTCGTCGAAGGTCGCTGCATCGATCACCGTTGCGGGATCGAAGATGCAGATGTCGGCGTAGTAACCCGCTTTGACCTCGCCACGGCCAGCCAGTCGGAATCGCTGCGCCGAATAGGACGTCATTCGGCGCACTGCATCCTCGAGCGGAAAGAGTTTCAGGTCGCGGGAGTAGTGGCCGAGCACGCGCGGGAAGGTACCCCAGAGACGCGGATGCGGATGCGTGTCGAACGGAATGCCGTCCGAACCGATCATGGCGCCGGGATGGGACATGGCGCTCTGCACGTCCTTCTCGTCCATCATGAAGTATATAGCGCCCGCCGGCTGCAGACGGTCGCAGGCCTGGTCGATCGAAACGCCCCATTCCCGTGCAAGTTCGTGCAGGTCGCGGCCGCTGACGCCGGATACTGAGTCCGACCAGGCGATCAGCACTTTGTCACATCGGTGCAGCATGTCCTTGCGAAGGATCGTCGAGCCAGCGACGTAGGGATAGACGTCGAAGGCGATCTCTTGCTGCTTCATCGATTCGCTGAACTTGGGCAGCGTCTCCCGCATCCGGCCAAAATTGGCGCGGCCGGCGCACTTGTGGTGCGAGACGACGATATTGGCGCCGGCTCGGCGGCCGATTTCGAAGGTCTCGTCCATCGCCTTCAGAATCTCGTCGGTCTCGTCGCGCATGTGGGCGGTGTAGACGGCCCCCCATTTGCCGAGCGGCCTGGCGACCTCGGCGACCTCGTCGGTCGTGGCGGCCATGGCCGGCGGATAGAACAGCCCACTCGACATGCCGATGGCGCCTTCCTTAAGCGCTTGGTCGAGCTTGTCACGCATGACGCCAATCTCAGTATCCGTTGCCTTGCGACCGACATCAAGATTCATGGCGTCGAAGCGCAGAGTAGAATGGCCAATCAGGAAGGCGCCGTTAATCGCAGGCTTGACCGCGTCGACCTTTCCCGCGAATTCGGCGAAGGTCTTGCCGAAATGTTCGGTCTTCTTCACCGACAGCGACAGTAGGTGAGGGATGTCACTGCGGCTGTACGGCGAAGCTGAGATGCCGCAGTTTCCGCACACGACGGTCGTCACACCCTGGCTCGCCTTCATCGCCATATCGGGATGGTCGATGATGTAGGTGTCGTCATGGGTGTGGACGTCGATAAAGCCCGGCGCCACGACCTTGCCCGTAGCGTCGATTTCATTGTCGCCCTTGAGAGAGCCCGGCGCCTCGACGGCGGCGATGCGGTCGCCTTTGAGTGCCACGTCGGCGGCGAACAGCTTCTTGCCGGTTCCGTCGGCGACTTGGCCGTTGCGGATGATAGTGT
>CAWUOG010000803.1:0-1582 GCA_963923875.1 uncultured Alphaproteobacteria bacterium | reverse complement strand
AAGCCCTTCCAGTCGGCCTTGTCCATGCCCTTGCGCATGACGGTCTCGAAGTCGCCGCTGTCGTAGGTGTCGCCGAGCGCGGTCTTGTAGGGCAGCTGGCCGGGCTTGATGAAGTTGCGCGCCCGGATTTCGTCGGGCGTGAGCCCGGTTTCGCGCGCGATGTGGTCGACGAAGCGCTCCATCAGGTAGGCGGCCTCAGGGCGGCCGGCGCCGCGATAGGCATCGGTCGGCACGGTGTTGGTCATCACACCCTTCACGTTCACGTAGATCGCGGGCGTGGTGTAGAGGCCGTTCAGCATCGAGCTGCCGGCGAGCGTGGGAATGAACACGCTGAAATGGTTCAGGTAGGCGCCCAGCGCGGCATAGGTCGTGACCTTGAAACCGATGAAACGGCTGTCCTTGTCGAGCGCCATCTCGGCGATCGAGACATGGTCGCGGCCCTGCACGTCGGACTGGAACGCCTCCTGGCGGTCGGGGATCCACTTCACCGTGCGCTTCAGCTCGCGGGAGGCCCACACCACCATCGGGTATTCGGGATGCACGAAGATCTTCATGCCGAAGCCGCCGCCGACGTCGCCGGTGCGCACGCGCAGCTTGGGCGAGCCGATCTTCAGGATCATGTCGGCCACCACCGGCCGGATCATGCTGACGCCCTGCGAGGAGACCCACAGGGTCGAGCGGTCGTCCTTGGAATCGTACTCGCAGATCGCGCCGCGCGGCTCCATCGAGTTCACGATCAGCCGCTGGTTGACCAGCTGCAGCTTCACGACCTTGGCCGCCTTGGCGAAGGCGGCATCGGTCGCCTTCTGGTCGCCCATCGCCCAGTCGAAGACGATGTTGTTCCTGATGTGGTCATGGACCAGCGGCGCGCCGGGCTGGGCGGCCTCGTAGGTGCCCACGACATGCGGGCGCGGGGCGTAGTCGACCTCGATCAGCTCGGCGCCGTCCTTGGCCTGTTCGAGCGTCTCGGCGATCACGATCGCCACCGGATCGCCGACATGGCGGACGCGATCGATCGCCAGCATCGGCCGCGAGGTGTCGGCGCGCGGCGTGCCGTCGCGATTGTCGAGCGGCACCAGGCAGGGCACGTCGCCGAAGCCGGCCTTCTTGACGTCATGCCCGGTCAGGACCAGCAGCACGCCCGGCGCCTTCTTCGCGGCCGACGTGTCGATACCCTTGATGTCGGCATGGGCATGCGGCGAGCGCAGCACATAAAGACGGGCCGCCGGCTGGCTGAGCCGGGTGTCGTCGGTATAGCGGCCGCCCCCCGTCAGAAGGCGTGGATCCTCGACCCTGCGCACCGAATCGCCAATGCCGAACTTCGCCATGATTTGCCTCCCGTTCCCCCGAAGGTAGCAAACGGTCGAGGGATTGAAAGCGTGCCGGCTGGGGGCCTTTTGGACGCCGGTTTTCCGCAGGATTGCCGCGCTCGCGAAACCGACGAAGCAAAGCCTCGGGCCGGAGAAACCGGGCGGAAACCGGTCGCCTGCTATGCAGGGGACATGATGAAGCTCAAGGACACCCCCCTGACGACGCTAACCGACCAGCACGGCCATCGCCTGACCGGCGCCTCCGCCGCCGC
>CAWUOG010000802.1:0-1583 GCA_963923875.1 uncultured Alphaproteobacteria bacterium | reverse complement strand
GTGAGCGGAAGGTATCGCATCGGCCCGTTCTCCTCAGCCGAGACTCTTCACGAACGCGTCGTAGGCATTTTCGTCCATCAGCCCGTCGAGTTCGGACTTGTCCGAAAGCTTCATCTTGAAGAACCAGCCCTTGCCCATCGGCTCGGAATTGACGTCGCCGGGTGTGTTGGCGAGTTCGGCGTTGGACTCGATCACCTCGCCCGAGACCGGAGCGTAGATGTCGGACGCGGCCTTCACGGATTCCACCACGGCGACCGATTCGCCCTTGGCGATCTTGCGGCCGGCCTGCGGCACGTCGACGAACACCACGTCGCCCAGCTGCTCCTGCGCGTAGTTTGTGATGCCGATCGTCCCGACGTCACCCTCCACGCGGATCCATTCGTGTTCGTTGCTATATTTGACGTCGGCCATCGGAAGCTCCTATCCGCGGTAGTAGGCGTGTTTGACGAACGGCATCGGCACGATCTCGGCCGGTACGGGCTTGCCGCGCACCAGCAACTCGACCTTGGTGCCGTTTGCTGCATGGGCGCGCTCGACGTAGCCCATGGCGACGGCGCGGCCGAGGGTCGGCCCGAAGCCGCCCGATGTGACCTTGCCGACGATTTTTCCGGCAATGGCGATCTCCGCGCCCTCGCGCGCGATCGCCTTGCCCTCAGGCAACAGGCCGACGCGCTTACGCGGCGCGCCCTCGGCGATCTGCTTCTGAACGACCGAGGCGCCGGGAAAGCCGCCTTTCGCGCGGCGTTCCTTGCCGATGCTCCACAGCAAACCCGCCTCGATCGGCGTCGTCGTGGTGTCGATGTCGTGGCCGTAGAGACACAGGCCCGCCTCGAGACGCAACGAATCGCGCGCGCCGAGCCCGATCGGCTTGACTTCGGGATGGCCGAGCAGCTTGCGCGCGATGGGGTCGGTAGCGTCGACCGGAGTCGAGATCTCGTAGCCGTCGCAGCCGGTATAGCCCGAACGCGTCACGTAGCAGCGCGCCCCTTCGATCACGAAAAAGGCGCCGGTCATGAACTTCATGGTCGCAACCTGCGGCACGAAACGCCCCAGCACGGCGGAGGCCTGCGGACCCTGAAGCGCGAGCAGGCCGCGTGAAAACATCGCCTCGATCTCGACCTTGCCGGACAGATGCGATTGCATGTGAGCGAGGTCGGCATCCTTGCAGGCCGCATTGACCACGACCAGCAGATGATCGCCAGTCGAAGTCACCATCAGGTCGTCGAGGATGCCGCCTGCATCGTTGGTGAACTGGGTGTAGCGCTGCTGGCCGGGAGCGAGGCCTGCGATGTCGCCTGGCACCAGTGTCTCCATCGCCGCGGCGGCGCTGTTGCCGGCCCTGGCGGTCAGCCGCACCTGGCCCATGTGGCTGACGTCGAACAGACCGCAGGCGGCGCGGGTATGGGCATGCTCGGCCAGGATGCCGGTCGGATACTGAACCGGCATTTCGTAGCCGGCGAACGGCACCAGGCGTGCACCCAGTTCCTTGTGCAGGGCATAAAGCGGTGTGTGCTTGAGCGGCGTACTTGCGGGATCGGACAAACAAGTCTCCAAGGTCGCTGCCACGACGCAAGGATTGCGCC
>CAWUOG010000801.1:0-1583 GCA_963923875.1 uncultured Alphaproteobacteria bacterium | reverse complement strand
GGACGCTGGGCGCTGAATGGGGCGGCGACGGTGGCGCTCGCCTACATCCTGACGCCGCTCACCTTCGTCACCTGGCTCGCCTTCTTCCGGCAGGAGATCCCCTCCTTCCCACCCGAAGGCTATAGCCTGCGCTGGTTTGCCTCGATCCTCGACCAGCCCAAATTCGTCGACGGCTTCCGCACAAGTTTCCAGGTCGGCGTGCTGGCGACCGCGATCGGCCTGGCGCTCGGCGTACCGGCGGCGCTGGCCGTGGTGCGCTACCGCTTCTTCCTGCGCCTGCCGCTCAGCAACCTGCTGCTGATGCCGCTGATCGTGCCGGGCGTGGTGCTGGGCACGGCGATGTATGTCTTCCAGGTCGAGGCCGAGAACGGCCTCGATGTCGACGTGCTGGGCACCTTCTATGCCCTGGTGGCAGGTCACAGCGTGATCATCATTCCCTGGGTGGTGCGGCTGGTGACGGCGAGCCTGGCGGGCGTCGACCGCACCATCGAGGAGGCGGCGCAAAATCTCGGCGCCAATGCCTTCGTCACCTTCTGGCGGATCACCCTGCCGGCGATCCGGCCCGGCATCGTCGCCGGCGCCCTGTTCGGCTTCGTGACCTCGTTCGGCAACCTCGAGATGAGCCTGTTCCTGTGCGGGCCCGGCCGGACCACCCTGCCGATCGTGGTGCTGCAGTACCTCGAGTGGAAGATCGACCCCACCATCGCCGCGGTCTCGGTGGTGCAGATCTTGCTGATCGGCATCGCGATGCTGATCACAGACCGTTACGTCAAGCTGGCGCGCGTGGTCTAGATGGCCGAGCTTTCGATCTCCGGTCTGGTCAAGCGTTATGGCGATTTCCACGCCGTGCGCGACGTCTCGCTCGACATCGCCGACGGCGAATTCCTGGTGCTGCTGGGCCCCTCGGGGTGCGGCAAGACCACGACGCTGCGCATGGTCGCGGGCTTCATCGAGCCCACCGCCGGCCATGTGAAACTGGGCGGCAACGACGTCACTCTGCTGCCGCCCTGGAAGCGCAATGCCGGCATGGTGTTCCAGAGCTATGCGCTGTTCCCGCACCTCACCGTGGCGCAGAATGTCGCGTTCGGCCTCGAGATGCGCAAGGTCGCCAAGGCCGAGACCGCCAAACGGGTCGATGAGGCCCTGGCGCTGGTCCGTCTCGGTGGCCTAGGCGGCCGCCTGCCCCGCCAACTCTCGGGCGGCCAGCAGCAGCGCGTGGCGCTGGCCCGCGCGCTCGCCATCCGGCCCGATGTGTTGCTGCTCGATGAGCCGCTCAGCAACCTCGACGCCAAGCTGCGCCAGGAAGTGCGCGTGGAAATCCGCGAGCTGCAGCGGCAGCTTGGCCTCACCACCGTGATGGTGACGCACGACCAGGAAGAGGCGCTCACCATGGCCGACCGGTTGGTGGTGATGAACGAGGGCCGGGTCTGCCAGGTCGGCAGCCAGCGCGACCTGTACGAAAGGCCGGCCGACCGGTTCGTGGCGGGTTTCGTTGGCCGCACCAGCTTTCTCGACGGCGCGATCGAGGCGCCGGGCCGCTTCCGCACCGGCGGCGGTCTGGCGCTGGCCTGCAGCGGGGGCAC
>CAWUOG010000800.1:0-1584 GCA_963923875.1 uncultured Alphaproteobacteria bacterium | reverse complement strand
TGGCCGGCGGCGTCTCGGGCGGGCCGGCAAAGCATTGCGCGATGCTCATCCAGTGCCGTGCCGTGTCGCCCGCCACGGTGAGCGACGTGTCGGCGATGTTGCGCGTCTGGGTCACGACCTGACAGAACGCCAAGGCGTCGCCTTCGATCCGGTCCGTGGCGTTGCCTGCGTTCCATTCCCAAATCTCGCCACTCGGCGCCCTCAGCCGCACGTGTGGCACGGACTGCGGCACCGACAGCTTGTGAACGGAAAAAGTCCAGCCGAAGGTCCGGACGCCGATCTCGGCGATGTTGCGCAGGCGTACGGCCGGCGCGGGCCGGTCCCGCCCCACGAGATCGTAGATAGCCTGGCCGTGCGACCAGATTTCCATCTGCCGCGCGGTGGTGAACATGCGCACGCCCATGTCGGGGCCGGCCCATTTCAGGCGGGCATCGGCGGGTTTGGTCGCGAGCGTGTCGCAAAGCCGGGCCAGCGTCGCCCGCCAGCGGCGACGCAGCGCCTCGCCGGTGTCGTCGCTGGCGATGCGCACCAACTCGACCTCGCGCCGGGTCTTGCCCCCGGCGCGCAGTGCCTGCGCCTCGTCGTACATCCTGGCGAACGTCTCCGGCCCGGTCGCCGAGGCCAGGGCCAGCAGGTCGCCGGCGTGGAGATGGCGCACGATGTCTTCCGCCGTCCACGCCTTGAATTGCGTCGGTCGCGTCCAATCCCCTTGCCTCAGGCTGGCGAGCAGGCTGTCGAACTCGTCAGCCTCGGCCCGGAGATCGGAGATCTGGGTCATCCCGCCGCTGCCGCTAGCCGCCATAGAAGACGTTGTCGCCGAGATCCTTCATCTCGAGGATGGCGGCGTCGGGCCGGCCGGCCGGCGGCTTGTTGAGATGCGCCTCGACGACCTCGCCGACCACGATGTGATGGTCGCCCTGCTCGACGATCGACGTGACCTTGCATTCGACCGCGCCCGGCGCATCGAGCAGCAGCGGCGCGCCGGTGACGCCCTTGCGGAAGGCCTGGCCGCTGATCTTGCCGTCCTTGACGTCGGCCGGCCGGAAGAAAGTGAAGGCGAGGCTCTTCTGGTCCTTGCCCAGCATGTTGAGCGCGAAGGTGCGGGCCTGCTGGATCACCTTGTAGGCGCCGGAGTCGGTCTTGACGCCGGCCACCACCAGCGGCGGTGCGAAGGCCGTCTGCGTCACCCAGTTCACCGTGGCCGCCGCGATGTTGCCCTTGCCGTCGTCGCAGGTCAGCACGTAGATCCCGTAGGGGATCATGCGCAGGACAGTCTTCTTGGCATCGTTGTTCATGGTCTTGCTTGCTCCTCTTGTCACTCGGCTGCCGGCTATTCCGCAGCTTGGGCGGATGCTTCGGCGCCCCATTTCTTGACCACCGGCAGAACTTCCTTGGCGAACAGCCTGAGGCCGCGCTCGCTCACCTCGAAGGGCGTGCCGCCGAAGCGGAAAGCCACGTTCATCTCGAAATCGCCCAGCAGCTTCCGGCGCGCCTCGAGGCCGCGCAGGATCTTGTCCGGCGTCCCCCAGGATGCGGCCTGCATGAAGCCGGTCACGGCCCCCTCGATGCCGCCGCCCGACTTCC
>CAWUOG010000799.1:0-1584 GCA_963923875.1 uncultured Alphaproteobacteria bacterium | reverse complement strand
GCGGCGGGCCGATAAATGCGGTCGAGATCGCCGTCGTCGTAGGCGTATTCGGTCGAGCAGAACTCGCACTTCACCGCGACCCGGCCGGTCTTGTCGCGCAGGTCGGCGAGTTCCTCCCGCTTGATCGAGCGCAGCACGCGGTCGATGCGGTCGCGGCTGCAGCGGCAGCGGGCGACGAACGGCCTGGGGTCGAAGCGGCGCGGCTTGTCCTCGTGGAACAGCCGGTAGATCAGGGTCTCGCCGGGCAGGTCCGGGTCGAGCATTTCCCGGTCGGTCGCCGAGGCCATCAGGATCACGGCCTTGCGGAAATCCTCCTCGCGCTGCTCGCGGTCGACGCCCAGTCCGTCGCTCGCCATGCGGCCGGCATCCAGTTCCGGCATCTGCTGGACCATCAGTGCGGCCGCGCGCCAGTGACCGACACCGTCCTGCTCGTCGCGGCGCGCGGAGATCTTGATGCCGGTCGGCAGCTGTTCGGATTGGCGGAAATAGGTATGGGCGCAGTCGGCCAGGGTGGTGCCCTCGAGCGGCACGACGCCCTGGTAACGCTCGGTGTGCTGGCCCTGGTCGACGGTGAAGGCGAGGCGGCCGCGGCCGAACAGCTTCGGCACGTAGCCCTCGGGGGCTTCCTCCTTGCCGGCCCCGAGCGCGACGGCGAGCTTCCAGGAATCGAACTGGGCGTAGCCGCGCAGCGCGCCGTCGGTGGTGAGGTCGGTCACCAGCAGGCGGATCGGCCCGTCGCCGGTGATCTGCAGGGTGAAGATGCCGTCGTATTTCAGCGAGGTCGCGAGGGTGGCGCACAGCACCATCGCCTCGGCGAGCGGCCGCGCCACGGCCAGCGGGTAGCCGTGGCGCTCGATGATCGAGTCGAGCGCAGGGCCGAGGCGGACGAGGCGTCCGCGTACGCCCAGCGCATCGAGTTGAAAGGGCAGGACGTGGTCGGCGCCGGCAGGGCCTGGGCCCCCCGACACCGTACTCACGAGAGACACCAGGCGAGGATGCTCTTCTGCGCGTGCAGGCGGTTCTCGGCCTCGTCGAACACGACCGACTGCGGCCCGTCGATCACCTCGGCGGTCACTTCCTCGCCGCGATGCGCGGGCAGGCAGTGCATGAAGATCGCGTCCTTCTTGGCCGTCTTCATCAGCCGTTCGTCGACCTGGTAGGCGCGCAGCAGGTTGTGGCGGCGCGCCGCCGACGGGCTGTGCGGGTCCTCGTCGCCCATCGACACCCAGGTGTCGGTGACGACACAGTCGGCGTTCTTCACCAGCGCCTCGGGATCGTGACCGATGGTGATGCGGCCCTTCGACTTCTCGGCCCAGTCGACGACGTCCTGCGGCGGCTTCAGCTCCGGCGGGCAGGCGATCTTCAGCTCGAAGTCGAACTGCACGGCGGCATGAATCCAGCTCGTCGCCATGTTGTTGCCGTCGCCCGACCAGGCCACCGACTTGCCCCGGATGGAGCCGCGATGCTCCTCGTAGGTCATGACATCGGCCATCAGCTGGCACGGGTGCGTCTTGTCGGTGAGTCCGTTGATCACCGGCACGGTCGCGTACTTCGCCATCTCGAGGAGTTTCTCCTCGACGGTGG
>CAWUOG010000798.1:0-1599 GCA_963923875.1 uncultured Alphaproteobacteria bacterium | reverse complement strand
CCGTCATGCGCCGCATGGCGAAGATCACCGGCCGCAGCGACGACATGCTGATCGTGCGCGGTGTGAATCTCTTTCCCAGCCAGGTAGAGGAGCAGATCCTGCGTGACCCCGCGCTCAGCGGTCACTACGTGATCGAACTGAGCCGTGTCGGCGCGCTGGACGATCTGCTGGTGCGGGTCGAGTCGCGCGAGACCCTGCCGGCCGATGCGATGTTGCATTCGCGCGATGCGCTGGCACGACGGCTGAAGGGGATGTGCGGGCTGTCGGCCGAGATCGAGATCGCCGCGCCCGGCGGTGTCGAACGATCCATGGGCAAGGCGCGTCGGGTCATCGACAAGCGTCCGAAGACTTGACCTGTACGCCGAGTGTCTCGGGTTCTCAGCCCCAGGGCGCACCCTGGGCGAGCCTTATTCTTGCCTTGATCAGCCCGAGTTCCTCACCGGCCTGGCTGGTCTGTTGCGGGAGGCCCTGCACCGTGGCCTCGGCGCGTGCCTGGGCCTTGGCGTGATGATTGTTGGCGGCCCACACGGCGCCGAAAACCAGGATCGTCGCGGCAATAACCAAATAGTCTACCCAGCTGAGCATCGACCGCTTGGGACGGTAGGGGATGGCCCTGGGCTTGTTGTTCTCTCTCTGCACGATCGCCTCTCGAACTGCTCTTGAAGCAGGCTACGGGCGCAGAAGAACCCCTATCCCCGAACTTTTTCACGGTCAGACATAGGCAATTCGAAGGATATTCGTCGCACCCGGCGTGCCAAAAGGTACGCCCGCGGTGATCACCAGCCGCTCGCCGGGCTTGGCGAACTCCTCCTTGCGGGCGACCCGCACGGCGCGCTGGACCATGTCGGCGAAGTTGTGGGCGTCCTCCCCGTGCACGGCATGAACGCCCCAGGTGAGCGACATGCGCCGGGCGGTGTTGAGGTTGGGCGTGAGGCAGAGGATGCGCACGTCCGGCCGCTCGCGGGCGGCTCGGAGCGTGGTTGACCCCGTACTGGTGTAGGTGACGATCGCCGCCGCCGACAGCGTATGCGCGCACTGGCGGGCAGCGGCACTGATGGCGTCGGCCGTGTTGGCTTCAGGATCATGTCGGCTGGCATTCATCAGGCGGCGATAGAGTGGATCGGCTTCGACGCTCTTGAGGATGCGATCCATGATGGTGACCGCCTCGACGGGGTAGTCGCCCGATGCCGATTCCGCCGACAGCATCACGGCGTCGGCGCCGTCATAGACCGCGGTCGCAACGTCGGACGCCTCTGCCCGCGTCGGTGCGGGGGAGTGGACCATGGATTCCAGCATCTGCGTCGCCACGATCGCGGGCTTTCCGGCGATCCTGCAGGCGGCGAGAATGCGCTTCTGCAGGGGCGGCACGGCTTCAGGCGGCATTTCCACGCCGAGATCGCCGCGGGCTACCATGACGCCGTCGCTCTGCTCGATGATCTCGTCGAGATGTTCGATCGCCGCCGGCTTCTCAAGCTTGGCCATCACTGCGGCGCGGCCGGCGACGAGCTTCTTGAGCTCGGCGATGTCGTGCGCGCGCTGCACGAACGAAAGCGCCACCCAGTCGACGCCAAGGGACAAACCGTAGGCGAGGTCCTTGTG
>CAWUOG010000797.1:0-1600 GCA_963923875.1 uncultured Alphaproteobacteria bacterium | reverse complement strand
GGCAATAACAAGCACGGCATCGCGCTCGCCCAGGCCATCGTCGATGCGGTGCCCTGCGCCGAGCAGGTCCGCTTCGTCTGCACCGGCACCGAGGCCGATCTTTATGCAATGCGCGCGGTCCGTGCGTTCCGCAAGCGCGACAAGATCCTGAAGTTCGAGGGCGGCTACCACGGCATGAGTGATTGGGCGCTGATGTCGATGGCGCCGAAGAACCCCGGCAATTTCCCGCGCGCCATCCCGGACTCGGCCGGCATTCCCAAGAGCGTCGCCGACGAGATGCTGATCGCGGCGTTCAACGACGTCGACATGGTCGAGAGCCTGATCCGGGAGCACAAGGACGAGCTCGCCGGCGTGATCGTCGAGCCGTTCCAGCGCCTGCTGCCGCCGGCGCCGGGCTTCCTGCAGGCGCTGCGCCGGATCACCGCCGAGCACGGCATCCCGCTGATCTTCGACGAGGTCGTGACCGGCTTCCGCTTCGCCTATGGCGGCGCGCAGGAGTACTACGGCGTCACGCCCGACCTCTGCACGCTCGGCAAGATCGTGGGCGGCGGCTACGCGCTCGCCGCCATCGCGGGCCGCGCCGACATCATGCGCCACTTCGACAAGCTCGAGGTGCCGGAGGAAGACTTCCTGTTCCAGGTCGGCACGCTGTCGGGCAATCCGGTCGCCGCCGTTGCGGGCCTCGCCACGCTCGACGTGCTGAAGCAGCCCGGTGTCTACGAGCAGGTTTTCAGGACCGGCCGGACGCTGATGTCCGCGTTGTCGGAGATTCTGAGGAAAGCAGGCATCAAGGCGACGGTCGTCGGCGAGCCGCCACTGTTCGACGTGCTGTTCACCGATGCCTCGCTCAAGGACTATCGCGACACGCTGAAGGGCGACAAGGCGATCGCGGCGAAGTTCAACAAGCTGCTGCGCGAGCGCGGTCTGATGAAGGGCGAGAGCAAGTACTATGTGAGCCTTGCTCATACCCAGGCCGACATCGATCACACGATCCGTGCATGGACCGAAGCGGCGCGGGAACTTGCGCGGTAGGCTTGTGCGCTAAGGCATCTCGACGCCGCGCTTCTTGAACAGCGGCTCGTAGCCCGGATCGGAGAAGGCGGCGATCAGGCCGAGGGCGGCATCGCGGTCGCGCGCGTTGTAGCCGACCGCGCCGGCGTAGATCGTGTAGTTCTGCACCGGCGCCGGCAGGAGGCCGACATGCTGCACGCCCGGAACCTGCAGGATCTCGCTCCACTGCTGCAGGGCGATGTCGGCCTGGTTGGAGGCGACGCGCTGGGCGGCGAGGCCGCCGGTGACCAGCACCGCCTTGGCACGGATCTGCGGCAGGATGCCGAGTCGCTGGAACATCTGCTGCAGGTAGATGCCGCTGGTGCCGCCCGAGGAGGGATTGATGTAGGCCACCGCCTTGGCGGCGAGCAGGGTCTTGCGCAGCGATTCGATGTTGGAGATGTCGGGACGCGAGGAGCCCAGCCGGGCTGCGACGCCGATACCGACGCGGACCAGCGGCGTCACCGTGTCGTCCATGATCTTCTTCTCGCCGACCATCTTCTCGAGCGCATCGAGCGTCAGGACCACGACGTCAAACTTCTCGCCGTCG
>CAWUOG010000796.1:0-1604 GCA_963923875.1 uncultured Alphaproteobacteria bacterium | reverse complement strand
TCCGAACTCTGCTTCGGCACCATGTCGTTCGGCGGCGATGCCGACGAGGCGACGTCGGCTGCGATGTACAAGCAGGTTCGCGACGCCGGCATCAACTTCTTCGACACCGCCAACGAATACAGCAAGGGCCGGTCGGAGGAGATCCTCGGCCGGCTGATGAAAGGCCATCGCGACGATCTCGTGGTCACCACCAAGGTGTTCAACCCGATCCGCGACGACGTGAACGCGCGCGGCGGCTCGCGCCGCCACATCGCGCAGGCGGTCGAGCTCTGCCTCAAGCGGCTGCAGACCGACCGGATCGACGTGCTGTTCATGCACCGCTTCGACACCGTGACGCCGATCGAGGAGACGATGCGGGCACTGGAAGACCTGGTGCGCGCCGGCAAGGTGATCTACCCCGCCGTCAGCAACTGGTCGGCCTGGCAGACCCAGCGCGCGGTCGACCTGCAGGAACATCACGGCTGGTCGCGCCTTCAGGTGACGCAGCCGATGTACAACCTGGTAAAGCGTCAGGCTGAGGTCGAGATCCTGCCGATGGCCGCGGCCAACGGCATCGGCGTGATCCCCTACAGCCCGGCCGCCGCCGGACTTCTGTCCGGCAAGTACTTCACGGGAAGCAATTCGGGCCGTCTCAAGAGCAACAAGATGTACGAGGCGCGCTACGGCGACGAATGGATGGTCGAGGTCGCCGAGAAGTTCGTGAATTTCTGCAAGCAGCGCGGCCTGCATCCGGTCAGCACCGCCATCGCCTGGGTCGGCGCCCATCCCGCCGTCACCGCGCCGATCGTGGGCGCGCGCAACGTCGAGCAACTCAAGGACTCGCTCGCCGCCGTCGACATCAAGATGACCCCGGAGCTGCGCGCCGAGATTGCCGCCTTGAGCCGCACGCCGGCGCCCGCCACCGACCGGACGGAAGAGCTCAGGATCGCGCGATAGCGACCGCCCGACGCGCGCGGCCTTGACAAGTATTGCGATATTCGCTATGTTGCGGAGATCGCTCCCGGTTTCGTCCGGACCTCGGGGGGTAGTCCTTTCTACAGTACCGGCGGCAGTTTTCTAGAATTTCTAGAAATTCTAGAACGCGTTCCAGGGATTGCCATAAAAGCAATCAAGATCAACGACTTGCCCGACGAAAGTCGGCTTTTCTAGAAGCGACGCGTTTCTATGGAGTGCATTGGGGACCCGGACCCAGGATGCTTGATGACAGGCATCTCGAGCGCGGGGGCCATCGGAGACGCCGGTTTCGGACCGGATGGAGGATGGCAATGGGAGGCCAAGGACGCTTGAGGTGTGCCTTCCGCTGCCAGAATCCCGTCTTCTGGCGGTCGCTCGACGCAATCGTCGTGCTGCAGACGGCGCGAACGACGATCGCCATTACTGGGGTTGGTTACCGAAAGTGACCGTTAGATTCCCGTCAGACCGACGGGAGCACACTATCCCTGGACCTGGTCATCGGCTTGCGCCCGCCACGGTCGCACCGCCTCAGGTCGCCACGGCCAGGCGCGCGGCCTATGCCGCGATGGGGGGCTCGTTTCCGACGATGGTGGTGCGGTGCATCACGCGCCGCTCGTGCGGATCGTACGGCGTCACGGCATGCACGGTGC
>CAWUOG010000795.1:0-1605 GCA_963923875.1 uncultured Alphaproteobacteria bacterium | reverse complement strand
ACCGATAATCACGCTATGGCGATCCGTGCGTTCTTTCCGACACTTATATATCATCGCCCGCTCGGCGCCGGCGGCAGCGGGCGGTTTGCCCGCGATCTGGCGGACGAATGCGCCGCGCTCGCCGTTTCCGACGAGGCCGGCCAGCGCTGGTCGGCAAACAACTACCTTGGCGGTTACACGTCCTATGGAAGCCACGACCGCCTCCATCTGGTTTCGTCTCTGTTCGCCTCCCTGCGCCGGCATATCGATCCGCACGTGAAGGCCTACGCAAGGCGACTGGGTTACGATCTGGCCGGACGCTCGCTCGACATGAGCGATTGCTGGGTCAACGTCATGCCGGCAGGCGTCGTGCACTCGCTTCATCTGCACCCGGGCTCGGTCATCAGCGGCACCTACTATGTCGCTGTGCCGCGCGGCGCGGGGCCCCTCAAGTTCGAGGATCCGCGCCTGTCGCGCATGATGGCCGCGCCGCCGCGGCGGGGCGATGCGCCCAAGGCGCTCGCGAGCCATGTCAGCGTGTCGGCCCGTGCCGGCGATCTGATATTGTTCGAGAGCTGGCTGCGTCACGAGGTGCCGCCGGCGCGCTTCGTAGGCGAGCGCGTTTCGATCAGCTTCAACTACGCCTGCGCCGCGAGGTCCCGACGCCGATGAGAGTCCTGATCCTGCTCTGTGCCTTGCTGGTGGGAAGCGCCGCGCGCGCCGACCAGGAAATGCCGATATTCGATGCCCACCTGCACTATAGCCACGATGCCTGGCAGCTGGTGCCGCCGCAGGATTTCGTCGACATCCTGAAGAAGGCCAACATCCGTCGCGCAATGGTATCTTCGTCGAACAATGAAGGCACGCGCATGCTGCAGGAGAAGGCGCCCGACGTGATCGTGCCTGAACTCAGGCCCTACCGTTCGCGCGGCGAGCTCTCGACCTGGGCCAGGGACCCGACGGTGATCCCGTTCCTCGAGGACTTGCTTGCCAAGCGCAAGTACGTCGCGATCGGCGAATTCCATATTTACGGCAACGACGCCGACCTGCCGAACATGCGCCGGGTCGTGGCGCTGGCCAGGCAATACGGGCTGTTCCTGCATTCGCATTCCGACTCCGCGGCGGTCGAATGGCACTTCAGGCAGGACCCCGGTGCCAAGGTGCTGTGGGCGCATTCGGGGTTCGAAAGCCCCGACAACGTGCGCGCCATGCTGCGCAAGTATTCCAACCTGTGGTGCGATCTCGCTTTCCTGACCTCGCATGCCTCCGCCGGCAAGGTAAACCCGGCCTGGCGCGCCGCATTCCTCGAGTTTCCCGACCGCTTCATGGTCGGCACCGATTCATTCACGCCCGAGCGGCTGCACTACATCGCCGAACATGCGCGCTGGTCTCGCCAATGGCTGGGCGATCTTCCGAAGGAAGTCGCCGAGCAGATTGGCTACCGGAATGGAGAGCGGCTGTTCGGCGGTCCACCCTAGAGATGAATAACCTGAAGAGAACGGCGGCGCTGGTGCTCTGTCTATTGGCCGTCGCGCCTGGGGCGACGACAGCCTGGGCGGGCGATTGCCCACTCGATCTTGGCCATGGCACGGGGCTGGTGATGTTCTCGCAGCGCCACATGGTGGC
>CAWUOG010000794.1:0-1609 GCA_963923875.1 uncultured Alphaproteobacteria bacterium | reverse complement strand
GGCCGAACAACAGATTGTCGCGTACGCTTTGCGGGAACAGATAGGTCTCGTGGCCGACATAGGCGCAGCGCGAACCCACCACGTATTCCGGCACCTGGAAGAAATCCTGGCCGTCGATCTTCACCGTGCCGCCGGTCGGCGGAACGATGCGCGCCAGGACCTGGCCCAGCACATCCTTGCCTGAGCCGGAACCGCCTATGACGGCGACCTTGGCGCTCGTCGGCAGGGTCAACGACACCGAATCGAGCTGCTTGACCCGCCCGTCTTCCGAGACGGTGACACCGGTCAGCGCGAGCTCGTTTCCGAGCGGCGGCGGCGGGCCGTCGGGTAGCGCCTGCAGCTCGGGCTCCATCATGCCCTCGGGCTGGAACTGGTCGATCACCTGCTCGTACTTGATCTGCACGTCCTGGCGCTGCTGGTCCCAGTCGATCAGCTCCTTGATCGGCGACGGCAGGTCCTTGTAGGCCAGCAGCACGCCGACCACGGCGCCGACGTCCATCTGGCCGGTGATCGCGAAGTAGCCGCCCAGCAGGTAGATCGCGAACGGCGTCGCCTGCGACAGGAAGTTGTTCCAGAACTTGGCGACGAACTTCTTGTTGTAGAGCTCGAAGCGGATCTTGAAGATGTGACCCAGCCGCTCGGAGATGTCGGCGCGCTCGTAGTTGGAGGCGCCGTGGACGTGGATCTCGTTGACGCCGTCGGCGGTCTCGGCGATGCGGCCGGCCAGGGCGCGGGCCGAAATCTGTCTCTGGCGGCCCAGCACCAGCACCGGTTTTCGCAGTCGGGGGATGATCGCCATCTGCACCGCCAGCAGTACGATCACCACGATTCCGAGCAGCCAGTTCTGGATCATGATGAAGACGATGGCCGTCAGCGCCTGGCCGCCGAGGAACATCGGCGCCACGAAGGCGTCGCCGATGAAGCCGCCGAGCGGCTCGACTTCATCCTTGACCATGGTCGCGAGCTCGGCCTGCTTGACCTTGCGGAAGTGCGCCGAGGGAAAGCGCAGGATGCGGTCGTACAGTTCGTAGCGCAGGCGGCGCAGCATGCGCTCACCCATGCGGCCCTTCTGCGTGTTGATGCTCTTCTTGAACTGGCCGTTGACCACGACCGCGCCCAGAAAGATGAAGCTCATCACGAAGAGGTAGGTCATCTGGTTGACCTGGAACCCGTCGAACAGCCGAACGACCTTGCCGGGCAGGAAATAGGAGAGGTCGAATTCGAAGACGAGGAATGGGATCGTCGGGGTGTTCTTGAAGGCGATGCCGCTGATGCCGTTGTTGACGATCGACTTCGGCACGGTCAGCGACATGAAGTAGAAAATCTGCGCCAGCACCACGAGCGACAGGATCACCACCTGCTCGGGCTTGCTATGGCGCCAGATGTAGGAAAACAGATTTCTTTGCATCGACCCTGTGCCGGTCCCGCCGTCGCGCTGGAGGATGTCCCGGCCAATTGATTCCAGTTGGACGGGGCATACTCAGGAACATACGTATCCGGTATGGCTTTGCCCGTGCAGATGGAACCGGATCGGTTCCATCTGAGCAAGAGCTGCTCCAGCCCGGTATCGGACAATGGCGCCATGGCGCCCGGTCCAAAGTGCCTTCGG
>CAWUOG010000793.1:0-1612 GCA_963923875.1 uncultured Alphaproteobacteria bacterium | reverse complement strand
TGGTGATGATGACGCGGTTCTAGAAGATCACCGACCCTGCTTGTGGGCCGGCGCGGCAGTGAGCGCCGCCCTGAGCCTTACCACGATGCACGGCCTCCGGGCGCAACCCAAACCGCCGGCCTATGCCGTGATCGACGTCGCGCGGATCACCGACGCCAATGCCTACGCCGCCCTCGGCCCGCGCGGTGCGGCATCGCTGCCGCCGTTCGGCGGAAAGTTCCTGGCGCGCACCGACAAGGTCGAGCCGTCCGACGGCTATCCGCCGCAACGCTACGTCCTGATCGCGTTCGACAATCTCGACAAGGCCAAGGCCTGGCGTGACTCGGCGGCGATGAAGGAAATCTGGGCGATCCAGGAAAAGTCCTCGCACTCGCGCATCTTCTTCCTCGAGGGTACGACGCCCTAGAGCTCCTTCCCCATTTATGGCGGACCGCGGGCCTCCAGGCCCGCTCATGAACCCGAGCGGGCCTGGAGGCCCGCGGTCCGGAAGACTACGACACCGCCTTGTACGGTTGCCCCCACTTGTCCTGGTAGACGACGTCGGCGAGCGGCGCGCGCTTGATCGGGCCGAACTTGCCGAGCGGCCAGCCGATCGGGAGGATCGCCCAGGAACGCACGCCCTCGGGCAGGCCGAGTGCCTGGTCGGCCTCCTTTTCATAGAGCAGGTGACGCGTTGTCAGCGTCGCGCCCAGCCCCAGCGCGCGGGCGGCGAGCAGCATGTTCTGCACCGCCGGATAGATCGAGGCGCCGGCGCCGCGATTGTTCGTCTCCTCGGCGAGGCAGGCGACGATCCAGACCGGCGCGTCGGCGAAGTGGTCGGTGAGGTACTGCACCGCCGCGTGCTGCTTGAGGTACTGCTCCTTGGTGACGCCGGGCGGCGGCGTGCTGCTGAGGTAGCGCGGGCCGATCCACTCGTCGAACGCCTTCTTGTACCAGACCTGCACCGCTTCCTTGATCTTGCGGTCCTTGACCACGAGGAAGCGCCACTTCTGCGTGTTGCCGCCCGACGGCGCGCAGGTGCCGGCCTGCAGGATCTTCACGATCAGGTCGTCGGGCACCGGATCGGGCTTCAGCCGCCGCATCGCGCGCATCGTCTGCATGGTCTCGAACAGGTCCGGCATGGTGCTTCCCTCTCCCGCTGGCAGGCCGTTATGGTGACCCAGCATGACCGAACTGAAGCTCTACTGCACCATCGCCACCCAATCGGTGGTCGAAATCCTGATGCCGCGATTCGAGGCGGACCACGGGACGAAGATCGCCGTCGTCTGGGGGACCGCGCCGCAACTGGTCAAGCGCCTGCAGCACGACGAATCGGGCGACGTGCTGCTGCTGAACCGCGCCGGCATCGACGCCATGATGGGCGTGCATCGGCTGGCGCCGGAGAGCGTGACGCCGATCGCGAGCTCGGCGACGGCGGTCGCGGTCCGGCAGGGCGCGGCACGGCCCGACATCTCCAGCGAGGCCGCGCTGAAGCGCTCGCTGCAGGCGGCCCGGGCGATCTCCTACAGCCATCCCGACAATGGCGGCGCGAGCGGCATCTACTTCGCCAAACTGCTCGACCGCTGGGGCCTGCGCGAGGCGATCGACGCCAAGACGACGTTCCCGCCGCCGG
>CAWUOG010000792.1:0-1613 GCA_963923875.1 uncultured Alphaproteobacteria bacterium | reverse complement strand
TTGCACGAGCCATAGGTGTAGTTCACCGCGCGGCCACGATCGCCCGCCACCGAGCCGATGATCACCAGCGTGCCACGCCCCGCGGTCGCCATGCGCCCGGCAAAGGCCTCGGCGAACAGGGCCGGCGAGACGGCATTCACCTCCAGCACCTCGCGGCAGAAAGCGAGGTCGCTCTCGGACCTGGACTGCTCGGGCAGCCAGCCATGCGCCACCATCACCGTATCGAGCGGGCCGTCCTTCGTGGTCTCGGCGGCCAGCGCGTCGATCGCGGCGGTGTCGAGGAAATCCACCTGACGCACCGCGATGCGCGAGGCCGGGCTGCGTACCCTGAGATCGGCCGCGATGCGCTCCGTGCGCACGGGATCGCGTGCCACCAGCAGCAGGTCGGCGGGCTCGCGCTGGAGCCACAGCCGGCAGCAATGCTCGGCGATCACCGAGGTGGCGCCGATCACGACGATGCGTTTGAGCCCGGGCATCTCAGCTCCCCATCAGGCGGCGCGACATGGCCGAGCTCATGCCCGGATCGCGGTAGGCCCCGAAGCGGGCGAGGCCGGGGTAGGTCTTCTCGAACAGCGCGCGCGGCATGCGGGCATCCTTGGCGGGATAGATGCGGCCGCCGGCGGCACCCACGATGGCGTCCAGCCGCTCGAACAGCGCGAGCGTCGCGGGACGGTTCTGGAAATCGAGGGCGAGGGTGGTGCCGGGCTGCACGAAGCTCAACAGGCCGGACGGACGGATGTCGCCGAACGTCTTGAGCACCGCCAGCACCGAGCCTTCGCCTGACGCCGCGATCGCCTTCAGCATCTCGGTCGTCGCATCACGCGCGGTCTCGGGGGGCACCACACTCTGGTACTGATAGAAGCCGCTCGGCCCGTAAGCCCGGTTCCAGTCGCTGATCGCGTCGAGCGGATAGAGGAACGGCTCCTGCGGCACGGTCTGCAGGCCGCGCTTGCGCACCCCCAACGCGTAATAGGTGGCGTTCAGCGGCTTCAGCGACAGCCGGTTCACCAGGGAAAGCGGCGGTGTGAACGGCATCACGAGATTGAAGCCCTGCGAGACCGCGCGGCTCTGGTCCGCCGCCGGCCGGCCGCGCATGAAGAGGCCCTTCAGGTCGGAAGCGGTGCAGTCAATCCACGACACCGTGTGCTCCCACTCGTTCAGGCCTTCATTGGACAGCGCGAAGAATTCATCGAGCCCGGCATAGGGCACGGTCTCGGCATCGAGCCAGGGTCCGGGCGAGCGCTTGAGCTGCAGCTCCGCCTGCACGATCAGGCCGGTCAGGCCGAGTCCGCCCACGGTCGCGGCGAACCAGTCGGGATTGAGGTCGCGGCCGCACACGACGGTGTCGCCGGTCGAGCGCACCAGCTCCAGCCGCACGACATGGTCGCCGAAGGTGCCTGTGTGGTGATGGTTCTTGCCATGCACGTCGTTGGCGATCGCGCCGCCCACCGTGACGAACTGGGTCCCCGGCACCACCGGCAGGCTGAACCCGCGCGGCAGGACCAGGCGTTGAATGTCGCGCAGCACGACGCCGGCCTCGCAGGTCAGCCGGCCGGTCTCCTGGTCGAACGCGACGAACTTGTCGAGGCCGCGCGTGCTGAACAGCCGGCCGT
>CAWUOG010000791.1:0-1614 GCA_963923875.1 uncultured Alphaproteobacteria bacterium | reverse complement strand
GGCATGGCGCAGTTCACAAGAGATGGCCTAACCCTCGCCTATGACGAATTTGGCCCAGGCGACGCCCGCAAGTCGATCGTGCTGGTGCACGGATTCTCGTCGAACAAGTACGAGAACTGGAAGCGCATGGGCTGGTACGACGCGATCGCCGGCAAGGGCCTGCGTGGCCTGGCCCTGGACTGTCGCGGCCACGGCGAGAGCGCCAAGCCGCACGATCCCGCCGCCTACGACAGGCGCCAGATGGCGGGCGACGTATTTGCATTGATGGATCACGTGGGTATCGAGCGCGCGCACTTGCTGGGCTTCTCGATGGGCGCACACATCGCATTGACCGCGGCGATGAGCGACGGCGGCCGCATCGATCACCTCGTGGTCGCCGGCGTCGGCGGACGCATCTTCGAGCCGCCCCGGGACCCCGACGGCATGGCAAAGGCGATGGAAGCTGAGTCTCCCGACCAGATCGCCGATCCAATGATGAGGAGCTTTCGCCACTTCGCCGACGAACAGAAGGAAGACCGGCTTGCGCTGGCGGCCTGCTCGCGAGGTCCGCGCGAGGCAATTACCCGAGATGCATTGTTTGCCATCCGCCGGCCGACTCTGGTGATCGCCGGCCAGCGCGATGAACTCGCCGGACCGCCGCAGGGACTCGCAAAGGAGATCGCCGGCGCAAAGGCCATCACCCTGCCCGGCTGCGATCATTTTTCGATGATCGCGCACGGCCTGTTCAAGGCCAACGTCTTCGACTTCTTCGACGGCTGGCTCGAGTAATGGCCAGGGTTTCGTTCAAGTCGATCCAGGCACGCGCCGCCAAGCGCAAGGGCGGGCCGAAGGCGCTCGCGAGCCTGATGCCCAGGAAGCCGAACAACAAGGCACTGGCCAAGATCGGCGACGATCGCGTGCTGGCCGACATGGCCGAACGCATCTTCTCGGCGGGCTTCGTGTGGGACGTGATCGACAAGAAGTGGCCGGGCTTCGAGGAAGCCTTCCTGGGCTTCAATCCCAAGCGGCTACTGTTCCAGCCGGCCGAGTATTGGGAAGGACTGGTCTCCGACAAGCGGATCGTGCGTCACCCCGGCAAGATCAAGGCGGTGCGCGAGAACGCCAAGTTCGTCCTCGACATCGCCAGGGAGCACGGCAGCTTCGGCAAGTTCCTCGCCGCCTGGC
Source organism: uncultured Alphaproteobacteria bacterium (assembly GCA_963923875.1). Classification (GTDB taxonomy): domain Bacteria; phylum Pseudomonadota; class Alphaproteobacteria; order Reyranellales; family Reyranellaceae; genus Reyranella. The sequence continues at coordinate 450 of CAWUOG010000791.1, read as the reverse complement.
CGGCCGACGACCAGGTCGGGCTGATGGAGGTGCCGGCCAAGCGCGGCACGCGTCTCGGCGGCTTCAGCGGCCAGTATTTTCTACGCTTCCTCGGCTGGGACGCTTTCGTGCTGCAGGGTGACGTGCTCGCGTGCCTGCGCGACAGCGGCGTTGCCATCGGCACCGGCACGTCCAAGAAGGATCTTCGTGCGGCCCAGGCCCAGTTCAATGCCTGGAAGAAGGAGAGTGGACTGCCGATCGCTCACATCTCGCGCACCTGCGCGTTGTCGATCGGCGAGAACCACGCCGTGGCGCGACTGAAGGAGCTGATGCAACTCCCATGACCCGCCTGCTGCTGATCAATCCCAACACCACCCAGTCGATCACCGATCTGGTATTGAAACACGCCAAGCGCTTTGCCGCGAAAGGTACGACACTCCGCGCCATTTCCGGCGCCTTCGGGCCACGCTA
>CAWUOG010000790.1:0-1616 GCA_963923875.1 uncultured Alphaproteobacteria bacterium | reverse complement strand
GCCATGAGCATCGTTCGCCGCATGGACCACTTCACCATCGTCACCGACGATGTCGAGAAGACCAAGGAATTCTACGCCCATCTCGGGCTGCATCCGGGCGACCGGCCGAACTTCGCGGTCGACGGCTGCTGGCTGTACGGTGCCGAGGGCCGGCCGATCCTGCACGTCATCCAGGTCAAGACGATGCCCACGCCGCGGCGCGGCGCGCTCGACCACATGGCCTTCTGGGGCGAGGACATGGCCAAGACCCTGGGCTGGCTGAAACAGCGTCAGGTCGAGTATCGGCTGATGCGCGCGCCCGATCCGTTCCGGACCTGGCAGCTCTTCTTCCCCGACCCCAACGGCGTCGAGGTCGAGATCGACTTCTCGCCGAACGAGCCGCAGCCGGCCGACTGGACCGGCAACATGATGCGCCAGCGCACCTGAGGCTTCGTCGGCCGAGCGACGATCGAATGGTCTCTTTGAGAACGGTGCCGCCGAAGGACCGGATCGGCCGGCGGACATTAGCGCTGGTGTCGGGCGCGGCCACCCTCGCCGCGTCGCGGCCCGCGCTGGCCCAGAAAGACCTGCCGGTCGTCGCCTTTCTGATCGCCGGATCGGCCAGGATGGCGGACGACAGGCTCGTCGCTCTCCGCCTGGGCTTGAAGCAGGCCGGCCTCACCGAGGGCGTCGATTACGCGATCGAGATGCGCTTTGCCGACAGTGTCGTGACGCGGCTTCCGGGCCTCGTCGCCGAACTGGCCGCCCTCAAGCCGCGCGTCATCGTGAGCGTCGGCATCGCCCCTGTCGTCCCCAAGGTCGCGCCCGACCTGCCGCACGTCTTTACGGCGATCGCCGACGACCCGGTCCGGATGGGGCTGGTGCAAAGCTTCGCGCGTCCCGGCGGCAACACGACCGGCAACGTGATGACGGCCCTGGGAGGCGAAGACACCATGGCCCAGAAGCGCGTCGGGCTGTTCAGGGAACTCGTGCCGAATTTCAGGCGGCTGGGCTTCATCGGCACGATGTCGGTCCTGGCCTCGACCGAACTCGCGGCCCTGCGGCGGGTCACCGGCCACTTCGGCTTCGAACTCCTGCACCACGTCATCGAGGGGCTGGACGATATCGAGAAAGCCGTCGCGGCGACGACCCGGGATGGTGCGGATGCGCTCTATGTCTCGGGCGAACCGCTCATGTATACGCAGATGGCGCGCGTGGCGCCGCTCGTCGTGGCTTCGGGAAAGCCGTCGTTCGGCACCTATCCCGATTGGGCACGGGCGGGGCTGCTGATGTCCTATGCCTCCGACATCTACGACGGCGTTCGCCGCGCCGGGCTCTATGTCGCGAAAATCCTGCGGGGCGAGAAGCCGGGCGACATCCCGATCGAACAGGCGAGCAAGTTCCTGCTTGTCCTCAACGCCCGGACGGCGCGGCAACTCGACATCAAGGTGCCTCCGACGTTCCTGCCGGACGAGATCGTCGAGTAGGAGCGTCCCGCCGGCCCGATAGTCCGCCGCCTCGGGCAAAAGCGGAGAGTACCTACTCCGCGTCCTTCTTCTTGTCCTTGCCCTCGCCGACGCGCGCCGCCAGCGAGGCGGCCATGAACTCGTCGAGGTCGCCGTCGAGCACCTTCTGCG
>CAWUOG010000789.1:0-1617 GCA_963923875.1 uncultured Alphaproteobacteria bacterium | reverse complement strand
CCGCAGCCGATCAGCGGAAACTGTCCCTCGACCCGGCGCGCGGTCTTGCGCAATACCTCGGTCGACAGATGGGTGAGCGGTGCGCCCGACAGGCCGCCCGTCTCGGCCTTGCGCGGCGACCGCAGCGACGCCGGGCGCGACAGGGTGGTGTTGCCGACGATGATGCCGTCCATCCGGAGATCGCGGCACACCGCGACGATGTCGTCGAGATCGTCGTCGGTCGCATCCGGTGCGATCTTGACCACCAGCGGCACCGGCTTGGCGGCGATCGCATCCTGAACGCGCTTGAGGAGGTCCGCGAGCTGCTGGCGGCCCTGCAGGTTGCGCAGGCCCGGCGTGTTGGGTGAGGAGACGTTGCAGACGAGATAGTCGGCGTAGGGCGCCAGCGCCACCGCGCAGGTGACGTAATCGGCCGCACGGTCGGTGCTGTCCTTGTTGGCGCCGATATTGACGCCGATGAAGCCGCGCCGTGGCCGCAGCGCGAGACGCGATCTTGCGGCGTCGAGCCCCTGGCCGGGAAAGCCCATGCGGTTGATGACGCCGCGGTCCTCGGCGAGCCTGAACAGGCGAGGGCGGGGATTGCCGTCCTGCGGCCGCGGCGTGACGCTGCCGATCTCGACCAGGCCGAAGCCCATCTCGAGCATGGCATTGGGTACTTCGGCGTTCTTGTCGAATCCTGCCGCCAGGCCGATCGGATTGGGCAGGTCGCGGCCCCAGACCCGGATGCCGAGGCTCGCGGCATCGTCGCGGCGGTCCGCCGGCACCAGCCCGGCCTTCAGGGAACGGATTGCCAGCCCGTGCGCGGTTTCCGCGTCGAGTCGCGACAGGAAGAGATCGGCGAGTTGGTACCAGACGGCCATGCCGTCTGGTTACCAGATGTTCCTTGTGGAGCGCTTAGCGGAACGTGTTGTACCCGTTTTGCGGGTTCTGGCCGGCGCCACGCGGGAATTGCTGGGTGAAGAGCACCTTGTACAGGTTGAGCATCTCCGGTTCGTCCGGCTGCTGTGCCGAGGCCCAGGAAATGACCTGCGACATCGCCTGGTCGTTCCGGCAGTAGACCGAGAACAACTGCACCTTGCCTGGCGTCGCTTCGGTGCTCTTGGCCTTGCCGCGGCAGACCATGTCGGCACCGATATCGTTCACCGGATTGAAGACCAGGATGAGCCGGTAGTACGGGCGGGGCTCTTCCTTCGGCGAATCGTACGTGAAGGTCAGGTTCGGCGGCGGCTTGGCGGTCTGCATCACCGGCAGCATGCGCCGTGCAACCTCTTCCGGTGGAAGATTGGGAAAGGCATTCCCGACGAGCACGACCTGGAAGGGCTTGTTGTCGGTCGCCGCGAAGAAGTCTCGAAAATCGTACTGGATCGCGTAGTCGTAGCCACCCAGCGTCGCGGCCTGCGACGGAACGAGCAGGCTGACGAAGCAGGCCACAGAGGCAAGAGCCGTCGCAATGGCGCGCATGGAAAAACTCCTCCTAACTTCCGCGGAAGACGATAAGCCTTCGGCGGGTCGCGGGATATCACATTGTCGCGCGTAACGCGTCAGCCAATCGTAAGGACTATAGCGTTATGAGTTCAGCTGGAACCAGCTGAACTCATAAGGCCTCTCGAAACAGGC
>CAWUOG010000788.1:0-1619 GCA_963923875.1 uncultured Alphaproteobacteria bacterium | reverse complement strand
GAGAAGCGCTCGCCAGCCTCGCTGATTCGGAAGCCGCCCTGCATTTTCGAGAAGCCTGCCTCGTCGAGCAGCTTTTTCGCCATGGCGGGATCGTAGCCGTACTGGCGGGCCGCCTTGTTGTACATCGGGTCGAGCGGGGAAATGTCGCCCTCGGCGACCGGTTGCTTGCCCTCGAACAGTTTTTCGGAGATCGCCTTGCGGTCGATCGCCATGAGGAGGGCCTGGCGCACCCTGCGATCCTTGAGGAACGGATTGTCGAGCATGACGTCGATGTGCTCGTAGATCAGCGCCGGCTTGAAGATGACGTTGTACCTGTCCTTGTGGCGCTTCTCGAAGGTCAACGCCTGGTCGAGCGACAGGCCGAGCTCGCCGAACACGTAGTCGACGTTGCCCGACAGCATGTTGGCCTCCAGCGCCGCGGTGCTCTCGATGATCTTCACCACGATGCGCCTGAAGAACGGCTTCTGGCCGGTCCAGGTCGGATTGGCCTCCAGCGCGATGCGATTGCCCGGCACCAGCTCGACGATGCGGAACGGCCCGAAGGCCAGGCCGGGATTTGTCGGCTGGGTGTCGTAGGCGGTCCTGTTGCGGTACTCGGCGGGATTGGCGTCGAAGATCGGCTTCTCGATGTGCGCCGGCAGGATCGACATGTCGAAGCCGGAATAGTCCCAGGTGACGCGGTCGTTGGTGACGGTGAAGCGGCGGTCGTCGTGGGCGGTGAATTTGACGATCCGGCGATAGGCCTCGCCGGACGACACGCCGGAGAGCGGATGCTTGCCGACGTCGATGGTGAAGGCGATGTCCTTCGTGGTGAGCGGCGTACGGTCGCCCCAGACGAACGGCCTCAATTCGTAGTCGGTCTCGATGCCCTTCTTGCCGTCAGGAAGATCGACCAGCCGTGCCTTGCCGTTTTCGATGGTCGGCAGCTCGGTGCAGAGCAGGCAGACCAGGTTCCAGTTGGCGTCGTAGGCGGTGACCGGCCGCTGCGTCATGTTGAGGATCAGCGACTTCGCAAGCATCGAGCTGATCAGCGGATTCATCGTTCCCGGCGCCTGGGTCGTGCCGATGGCCAGTTCGTCCTTGGCGGCGGCGGGGCTGGCCAGGAACGCAAAAGCGGCAAGAAAAGAGGCGATGTAACGGAGCATTGGCTCCGAGAATGCCCTCATCCTGAGGAGCCGCGCAACGCGCGGCGTCAAGGCGCTTTCGAGCGCCAGCGCTCGAAACGCCCAGAAGGATGGGCAACTGAAGAGGAGTTCGATCCCACCCTTCGAGCCGGCGTTTCGCGCCTCCTCAGGGTGAGGTCTCTTTGCGGAGCCGGTTGCCTATCCCCGCATCCGCTGCGCGGGCGGGCGGCCGCCGTGGTTGGCAGACCACTTTTCGGGCGCCTCGAGGAAGGCGCGGGTCTCGGCGAGACCTTTCTCGTCGAAGTACTTGTGCTTCTGCGCCGCTTCCAGTGCATCCCACCAGGTGGCGAGCGCGTGCAGCTTGACGCCGGCGACCGCGAGCGTCTCGACGCTCTGGGGGAATATCCCGTAGTGGAAGACGACGAAACAGTCGGCGACCTTGGCCTCGGCCTTCTTCAGCGCGTCGATGAAGACCAGTTTGCTGCCGCCGTCGGT
>CAWUOG010000787.1:0-1621 GCA_963923875.1 uncultured Alphaproteobacteria bacterium | reverse complement strand
CGAGGGCGAAGTAGAAGCCGACACTGATCGGCCGCCGCCCTTCCTGGATCAGCTTTCGCGTCACGTTGTCGATCGCTGCAATATGGTCGGCATCGACCGCATGCCTCAGACCCAGCGTGTAGGCGAGCAGGGCGGTGCCGAGATAGATGGGCTGATCCCAGAAAAGCACCACCGCCCACGCCCAGGCGCCGAGATTGGCGGCAATCAGCAGGCCATAAAGACCGATCAGGGGAAGGCGCGGCCCCAGCCAATGTTCATCCGAAATTTCCGCGTCGGGCATCATGGTCGATCAGTCTTTTCTATCAGCGCGGCAAGCAGGCTTCAAAGCGTGCAACGGCCAGCAGAGGAAGCTCTACGGCCGCAAGGAGTAGCGCTGCACAACCTGCGGCACGCGCGTGGCTCCGCCATAGCAGACGATCTCGGCCTCGTGCGCCATGTTGCCCTTGCCGTCGGACTTGTAGGTGGTGACTACGCCCTTCCAGGTCTCGCTCGCGAGCCGGTCGCGCACGGCGGCGGGCGTGATCTTGCCGCCCGACTTCGCGATCTGGCTGGAGACCCAGGCCAGCATTTTCACGGCGTCGTACTGCGAGGCGGCGAACGCGTCGGGGTCGCTCTTCCAGGCGGCGCGGTAGGCGCCGAGGAACGCACGCATCTCGGGCGTCGCGGCCGAGATCGGCGAGGCCGCGGTCTCGGCGCAGACGCCTTTCAGTTCGGCCGGCTCGAGCAGGGCGGCGGTCGCGGGCTGATGCATCGCCGAGCCGGCGACGATCGGGATGTCGGGCATCAGCTGGCGCGCCTGGCGGATCGCGAGCACGGTCGAGGGTGCATGCAGGTGCAGCACCAGCACGTCGGCGCTCGCCGCCTTGGCGCGTAGAATGGCCGGCGAGAGATCGTTGACCGTGACGGCGACGCTCTCCTCGAGCACAGGCGGCGTCTTGAGTTCGTTCAACGTCCTGGCCAGCTGCTCGCGGCCGGACTGACCGTAGGCGGTGCTCTGGTAGATGATCGCCGGCCGCCTGGCGCCGAGCTTCTCCACGACATAGCGCGCGTGCGCGACCTTCACTGTCGCGTCGCTGGGAAAGAAGCGAAAGAAGAACGGATTGCCGAGTTCGCCGAGCCGTGCGGTGCCGGAGATCGTGAGCAGCGGCACGCCGCGCTCCTGGGCAAGCGGCAACAAGGCCAGCATCTGCGTGCCGAGGATGGGTCCGATCGCGGCGGGCGGCGGTTCGCCGGAGGACATACCCGACAGTGCGCGCTGCCAGGCGGTGACGGCGGCTTCCGGCGTCGACTGGGTGTCGAGCACGTCGGGTTTCAGGGCCGGGTCCCTGGTCTCGCCTGCGGCCAGCAGCGCGCCGTTGCGCTGACTGGTGCCTTCGAGTGCCACGAAGCCGGTCAACGGCACGAGCACGGGCAGGCGCAGATCCTGCGCCGCGACAGGAGTTGCCGCGAGCGCGAGGAATGCAGCGACTACCAGACGCTTCACTGGGCTGCGCCGCCGGCCCATGGCGACATCACCTCGTTCATGCCCGTCAGTTCGCCGGTCGCGGGATCGCGCACGATGGCGCAGGGATTGGCGAAGCCCAGCGGCGACATGTGGTTGGTCACTTCGACGATCGGCAGC
>CAWUOG010000786.1:0-1623 GCA_963923875.1 uncultured Alphaproteobacteria bacterium | reverse complement strand
TTCGCCGGGTCGAGGAACTGGTCGGATGCCCGGTCGCCCTGCTCAGCACCTCGCCGCAGCGCGAAGACACGATCCTGATGACGGATCCCTTCAGGGATTGACCCGCGAAGCGAATTGGTTCCCACGGGCGCCGTCGACGAGATCGCTATCGCGCTATTTCGGAGGCGATCGCTCCCGGCCCGGCTTCTGTCCGTCGAGCCAGCGCGTCGCCTGGCCGAGGTCACGGAAGATGCGCATGGGACGGTCGGCGACCGAGATCATGCCGATCAACCGTTCCGCCTCGGCTCCACGGTCTTCAGGCAGGACGAGGGCCAGCGCGCCCATCGTGCCCTGCCCGTGCAGGGCACGTGCCCGTACGCCGAGCTCGAGCATTTCCTCACCCGACATGGCCGGTTCGGTCTGCCGGAAATCGACAAGCTTGCTGTAACCCAGCGCCCCGTGCTCGACCACGGCATCGAACAGCAGGACCATATCCGCGCGCGTGATGTCGCCCTCGCCGACGATCGTCATCAGCTTCTTCCTGTCGTCCAAGGTCCAGCGCACCGCCATGCCGGTGATTTGGCATTTCCTGCGAAGCGATGTCATCTGAATAAGACGCCTGCCGATGCATTTCAGGCCGGCGGCGCAGATCGGCGCCTCGTCGGCGTCAGGGGCAGAGCGGCTTGCCGCCGGGAAGCGACGTCGCGTCGAACGACCGTGCCATGTGCGTGACGATCGGATCGAAGGTCTCGCGCAGCGCGGCGTCGTAGGTCAACACGAAGTAGGCGATGTTGGCGCCGTCGCAGGTCGCGCGCGCCTTGTAGTAGACGATGGAATCGCCCGCGTAACCGGACACAACGGCCGAACGGCGGCTGATCGCGCGATAGGTCTCCCGGTCGAATACCGGAAGGCCGGCCGTCCCCGCCTTCATTGCCGCCTCGAGGCCCTGCTGCATCGCGTCGGGGCCGCCCATCACCATGAGCGTCGACGTGCCGGCGTGCGACCGGTAGAGGCGGCCGAAACGATCGCCCTGGACAATGCGGAACAGCCCGCGTGGAATTTCGATCCGGTAGCCGTTCTCGAGGCTGGTGCGCGATTCCCAGGCGGCGCTGTCGCGGCCGGCACGAACGACGGCGGGGCAGGCCCGCACGAAGTCCACGAGCGCGTTGCCTGTGCGCCGGCCAATCTTCAGCCCCGGCGCGCTGATCGTGAGATCGGACGCTGCCAGGACACTGAGAAACTGGCCACTGCGCTGCACCTCCCAGGACACGGACGCGCCTTCCGGCGCCAGGGACGGGTAACCCTCGAGGACCAGATCGTGACCATCGGTGCGCAACACAAGGTCGAGTTGATGACGACGCTCGGCGCGCTTCTCGACGGCATCGCCCGTCAGCGCCTGGCTGTTGATCGAGATGACGCCGTCTTCCTCGTTGCACACCAGTCTCAGCAGCGGCGCCTGGTCCGCAGCGGTCGGATCGCGCAGGAACAGGGCCTGGATGCCGTCCTCGGTGCGGGAAAATGCCCAATCGCCGGACTGTGCCTTGACCAGCGCCAGCCAGGCCCCTGCCACCAGCAACAGCGCCGCGACTCCGCCCGCCAGAACCGCCTTTTTCATGCCGCCGCTCCCGCAATCGGAGCGCCGCA
>CAWUOG010000785.1:0-1625 GCA_963923875.1 uncultured Alphaproteobacteria bacterium | reverse complement strand
GGAATAGTCGTCGCTGTCGTAGAGGAAGCCTCCATGCTCCACGAGCAGGCGGCGGGTATTGGGCGAAGGTGTCGAACGCGTGTGCCAGCCGACCACGGGGGTGCCCGCGATCGCACTCAGGACCTTGTGCGTGCGCGCGATCTTCTCCCGCTCCTCGTCTTCTTTCAGGTGGGCATGCCGTTCCCAGCGCCAGCCGTGGCAGGAGATCTCGTGGCCGCGCCTGACCGCATCCTCGATCAGCCACGGCGACAACTCGGCGGCCTGGCCGCAGGTGCTGACGGTGGTCGAGACAGCCAACCGTTCCAGCGTGTCGGCGATGCGCCACCACGCGGCCTTGGTGCCATACTCGAAATGGCTCTCCATGCAACGATCGGGAATGCCTGAAATCTCGTCGGTGACCTCGTAGGTCTTCTCATTGAAAGCGTCGCCCGAGGACAGCGACATCTCCGCGCCTTCCTCGAAGTTGATCACGAACGAAACGGCGACCCGCGCGCCGCCCGGCCAGTTGGCGTGCGGCGGCGTGCGGCCATAGCCTTTCAGGTCGCGCATCGCCCCCTCAATCCTTGTGCCCGATCACGTCGGCAAGCGCCTGGCCGAGGCCCTTGGAGTCCTTGGGGCCGGGGCGCTGAAAGGTGCCGGAAGTGGCCTTGCGTGGCTTCATGCGCACCAGACCTTCGGCCATTGTCACGGCGGCCTGGATGCCGTCGACCAGAGGCACTGGAACCTTGTCGGCGATCTTGTTGGCAAGTCCCGCCAGCGGCGCACCGGCCAGGATCACCACGTCGGCGGCATCCTGCTTCACCGTGCGGTTGGCCAGCTCCACCAGCAGTTCTTCCTTCTCGCTCTGAACGTCATCGATCGACTTGAAACCGCCGTCGAGCATGCGGATCGAGGCGCAGCGGCTGCTCAGCCCGTGCCAGGCGACAATCTCGGCGAACCATGGTTCCAGTGACTTCGAGAAACTCACGATCGAGAATGAACGGCCGAGCGTGCAGGCGACCAGCATCGCCGCCTCCGCCATGCCGACCACCGGGAAGTCGAACAGCTCGCGCGCGCCGCCCAAGCCCGGGTCGCCGAAGGCTGCACAGACCGCGGCGTCGATCGTGCCACGGCGCTCGGCCAGCATTTCGAGGAACACCGCGCTGCCGATCGCGGCTTCGGCGCGGGTCGCGATGTAGGGCACGCCGCGCGGCGCGGTCATCGGGATCAGCTCGGTGCCGGCGCTGGCGACCAGCCGACCGGAGGCCACGAGCTTGTCGGTGACGCCGGCCGAGGTGTTGGGATTGGCGACGAGTATTTTCATGGCGGCAAGATAGGCCGATTTGTTGATCGATCTACTGGCTGATCGTCTGGCGGCCGGCGCGACCCCAGAGCTTCGTGGCGACCTTCTGCGCTTCGGCGACAATGGCGCCGCCGTCGGCCTGGGTAAGCTTGCCGCCTGCCAGCACGATCTTGCCGTCGATCACGACCGTGTCGACGTCGTGGCCCGAAGCCGAGTGTACCAGCACGCCGTAGCCATCGACGATCGGCGCCATGGTCGGTGCACTGCTGTCGAGAAGAACGATGTCGGCCTTCTTGCCGGCTTCGAGCGAGCCGACCTGATGGCCCATGCCGATCGCCTCGGC
>CAWUOG010000784.1:0-1625 GCA_963923875.1 uncultured Alphaproteobacteria bacterium | reverse complement strand
GCGGATTGTCGGCACCGATGAAGATCTGCACGCCCTCGCCGGCATTGGCGAGCTCGAGCAGGCGCGAGAAGCTCTCGCCGCGCTCCAGCGCATCGAACAGGGTGCGCACCCGTTCCAGGTCGGCGATGGCGGTGATGTCCTCGAGAAGGCGGGCCTGGCCGCGAACGATCAGATTCCCACCGGGCTCGCCGGCCCAGCTCGCGAGGCCGGATTCGATGATGCGCGCGGTGATCTCGTTCAGTTCGGCGCGTTTGAGCTTCAGATCCTCATGAATCAGCCGCCGCGCGTCCTCGAGCGTGCGGCCGGTGAGGCGCGCATTGAGATAATTGGTGGCCTCGACGAGCGCCGACGCCGGCATACCGACCGGCGTGTCGATCAGCCGGTTTTCGACCTGACCCGCCTGGTTGACCGTGACGACCAGTGCACGGCCCGGACCGAGATTGACGAACTCGATATGCTTCAGCGGCTGCTCGGTCTTGGGCGCCATCACGACCGAGGCGCAGCGAGAAAGTCCGGAAAGCAGCGTCGTGGCCTGCTCGAGCGCCTCGTTGACGCTGCGGCCGACCGCAGCGCAGCGCGCCTCGATGCTCTCGCGTTCCTGCTCGCTGATGTTGCCGACTTCGAGCAGTCCGTTGACGAACAGCCGCAGCCCAGCCTCGGTCGGCAGACGCCCGGCTGAGGTATGCGGCGCATAGAGCAGTCCGAGGTCTTGCAGGTCGGCCATGATGTTGCGGATCGTGGCGGGCGACAGCGTCTCAGTGATCTTGCGCGTCAGCGCGCGCGAGCCCACTGGATCGCCGGTCTCGACGTAGCTCTCAACAACGAGGCGCAGGACCTCGCGGGCCCGGTCGTTCAACTCAGTGACCGAGGCGGCCTGTCGCGCACTGCTCGACGCATCGTTCGCGACGATCCCAGGCAGGCTTAGGCGGTGTATGGCCATGGCAAAAATGTAGGTAGCGCCGTAATTGCGGTCAATGTTATGCGAAGAAGGTCAATTGCAGGGTGGGCCAAGATCTACTTCATCTTTCCCCCGTATCGGTTCACGCACCCCAAGACAGACGAGAGTATTGTCGTCCGTCGCTGGTCCTACCTGTGGGCCGGCCTTTTCGGGGCATTTTACGTCGCCTGGAAGGGCATGGGCTCGCGTTTCCTGTTGGCCCTGCTGATCAATATCGGCTTTACGCTGGCCGCGGTTGCCGTCGCCGGCGTGACCTCCCTGCCGCTGGTGCCCAAGCGCCAGCAGGCCATCATCCTGGTGGCGATGATACCGATCATCATCGGTGTTCAGGGAACCATGATGATCAGGCTGATCAAGGACGGCTACCGCCGGCGGGGCTGGAAGGTTCGCCAGGACGACTGAGGTCGCAGCCCCGGAGCTGCTTCTTCCGGCCCGCTTGTCCGAAGCACCTGGTTTGGCCATAAGCTCCGCGAGACTGACTTCATTCTAGAGCGCGCCCTGCCCATCTGGTTCCACTTGGGCAGGACGTGCTCTGGCCGCTCCCGACTGTCCCCACGGAGACCGGCCCGACCTCAGGAGAAAACGACATGCGCCCCTCCGGCCGCGCCCCAGACCAGCTTCGCAAGATCACGCTCGAACCGGGCTTCTCGCGGCACGCCGAAGGCTC
>CAWUOG010000783.1:0-1630 GCA_963923875.1 uncultured Alphaproteobacteria bacterium | reverse complement strand
CGGCAAGCTGGGCGACGTGCAGCAAGCCGACATCACCGCGATGCTGAAGGAAGGTCTGACCGCCACGGAGGCCTATGTCGGCAACAAGGTCGGCGACGCCAAGGCCGCGATCGACAGTGCGGCGAAGAAGGTCGAGGCGACCTACAGCTTCCCCTACCAGCACCACGTCACCATGGAGCCGATGAACGCCACGGCGCTCTACACGGCCGACAAGTGCGAGGTATGGTGCGGCACCCAGAACGGCGAGGCGGCACTGGCGGCCGCGGCCGAAGCGGCGGAACTGCCGGTCGCCAAGTGCGACGTCTACAAGCTGATGCTGGGCGGCGGTTTCGGCCGGCGCGGGCGCGCCGACTACGTACGTCAGGCCGTGCTGGTGGCCAAGCAGATGCCCGGCACGCCGGTGAAGCTGATCTGGTCGCGCGAAGAGGACATGACGCACTGCCAGTACCACCCGACCACGATGTGCAAGCTGACCGGCGGCCTCGACAAGGATGGCAACCTGGTCGGCCTGCACATGCGCATCTCGGGTCAGTCGATCCTGGCGTCGCTGCTGCCGCAGAACCTGGTCAACGGCATGGATCCTGCGACCTTCCAGGGCGTCATGGCCCAGGGCGTCGAGGCGGCCTACGGCTACGGCGTGCCGAACCTGCTGATCGATCACGCCATGCGCAACCCGCACCTCACGGCGGGTTTCTGGCGCGGCGTGAACGTCAACCAGAACGCCGTCTACATGGAATGCTTCATGGACGAGCTGGCCGAAGCCGCGGGCCAGGACCCGCTCGCCTTCCGCATGAAGCTGCTGAAGCCCAAATGGGCGGCGGTGCTGAAGGCGGCGTGCGACAAGGCAGGCTACGGCAAGCCGCTGCCGGCCGGCCACTTCCATGGCATCTCCCAGGTCATGGGCTATGGCAGCTACGTTGCCGGCGTGGCCGAGGTCTCGGTCAGCACCGAAGGCGTGCTGAAGGTGCACAAGATCACCGCCGCGACCGATCCGGGTTACGTCGTGAACCCGGCGCAGGTCGAGCGGCAGATCGCGGGCTCGTTCGTCTACGGCCTGTCGGCGGCGCTCTATGGCGAAATCACCGTCAAGGACGGCGCCGTCGAGCAGACCAACTTCGACAGCTACAACGTCATGCGCATGGACGAGATGCCCAAGGTCGAGTCTACCCTCGTGCCGTCGGGCGGCTTCTGGGGCGGCGTCGGCGAGCCGACCATTGCGGTGGCGGCCCCGGCGGTGCTGAACGGCATCTACAAGGCGACCGGCAAGCGGGTGCGCGAACTGCCGCTGATGCATCAAGAGCTCAAGAAGGGCGCCTGATGCGCATCTGGCCGTCGGCGGCGCTGGTCTGCATGCTGATGCAGGCGGGCGCCGCCCACGCCGCCGATGCTCCGCCCGGGGCGGCGTCCTGCTCGGGCTGTCATGCGGTATCGAGGACCGTCGATACCGCCGTTCCGGGCATTGCTGGCCGCAAGTCTGCCGATCTTTCCGCCGCCATGCGTGACTTCAAGTCGGGCGCCCGGCCGGCCACGGTGATGGGACGCATCGCCAGGGGTTTCAGCGACACGGAGATCGAGGCGATCGCCGTCTGGTTCTCAACGCAGCCGCAATAGAGGAAGGCATGTCGACCCG
>CAWUOG010000782.1:0-1632 GCA_963923875.1 uncultured Alphaproteobacteria bacterium | reverse complement strand
GTTTCGGATCGCCGCTTGTGGGGGCTGAGGGCCAAGTTCGGTTGGCTGGTCGACGATGCATCGCACGCCACCACTCTCGACCAGTCCGCAGACATCGCGCTGTGTGTGCTGGAGCGACGCGTTGCCGTTCGGCATGCGGATGAATGGCTGGGGTGCGTGTCTTACGACAAGGCGATCGAGACGGCGGTTGTCCTGGCGCTCGGCGGCACGGCAGTTCTGGAAGCGCCTGTATTCCAACCAGCCAATGGCGTGCGCCCGCTCGGGATTGTCGCGCCGTTCGGCCGTCTCGAGGCAGGGCAGTTACGCCAGCTCATGTCTCTCGCCGCCGCGGCCGGCGCGCGCGAAGTCCGGCCGTCGCCATGGCGGGCGCTGCATTTCGACGTCCCGGTGGCGGGCGCAGCCGCTCTCGGTCTGATCGTCGATGCAGGCGATCCGCTGTTGCGGATAGATGCTTGCCCTGGCGCCCCATTTTGCCGGTCCAGCACGGTGGACACTCGGGCCGTGGCACGCCGCCTGGCGGCTCGCCCATTCGAAGGAACCCTCCATGTATCGGGGTGCGCCAAAGGCTGTGCCCGCTCTGCACCGGCAGATCTGGTGCTGGTCGGGACCGGAGGCAGGTATGGAATCGTCCACAACGGCACGGCGCGCAGCCCGTTCGAGCGCGTCGTGACAGCAGACTCGCTATGACCGGATCCCGCGACTACATCCGCGACGGTGCGGAGATCTATCGCCGGTCCTTCGCCATCATCCGGGCCGAAGCAGACCTTGCGCGCTTCACGCCGGCGGAGGAACGCGTCGCCGTTCGCATCATTCACGCCTGCGGCATGCCCGAAGTTGCTCAGGATATCGTCATGTCGCCGGGCTTTGCCGACAACGCACGCTGGGCGCTGGTGGCGGGGGCTCCCATCCTGTGCGATGCCAAGATGGTGGCGAATGGCATCACCCGCGCGCGCCTCCCCTCCGCTAACGAGATCGTCTGCACGCTCGACGATCCGTCGGTGCCCGGGCTGGCGCGGCACCTCGGCAACACGCGCTCCGCCGCTGCGATGGAATTGTGGCGCGACCGGATGGCCGGCGCGGTGGTGGCAATCGGCAATGCGCCGACTTCTCTGTTTCGGCTGCTCGAAATGCTGGACGAGGGTGCCCCCGCACCGGCGGCCGTGATCGGGCTGCCGGTCGGCTTCGTCGGCGCGATGGAGTCGAAGCAGGCGCTGGCGGCTGACGGGCGCGTGCCGTTTCTGATCGTGAAGGGCCGCAGGGGCGGCAGCGCCATGGCGGTCGCCGCCGTGAATGCGCTGGCGAGCGAGGCGGAATGAGCCTGCTCGATACGCTGGCCGGCAGCGCACGAGCCGGAACGCTCTACGGCATCGGCGTCGGGCCGGGCGACGTGCGCTATCTTACCTTGCGCGCGGCCGGGCTGGTGTGCTCGGTCGACGTCGTGGCGTTCTTCGCGAAGAAAGGCCGAAGCGGCAATGCGCGGCGCATCGTTGGGCCCTTGCTCGGGCCTGGCCGCGAGGAACTTCGGCTGGAATATCCCGTCACCGATGAGATCCCGGCGAGTAGTGCCGACTATCAACAGCAGATCGGCGCCTTCTATCGCGAGTCGGCGGACAGACTGGCGGGCCTGTTGCG
>CAWUOG010000781.1:0-1636 GCA_963923875.1 uncultured Alphaproteobacteria bacterium | reverse complement strand
GCCGCCGCCAGCCATGGCTTCAAGGCTGTCGAAATCCTGTTCCCTTACGAAGCGCCGCCAACGGAGATTGCGGCCGAACTCAAAAAGCACAGGCTCACCCAGGCGCTGTTCAACCTGCCGCCCGGCGACTGGGCAAAGGGTGAACGCGGCATTGCCGCCCTGCCGGGCCGCGAGGCGGAGTTCTCCGCTGCCCTCGACAAGGCGCTGGATTACGCCCAACACCTCGAATGCCGGACACTGCACATCATGTCGGGACTCATTCCCCAACACGGCGACGTGGCCGCCATGCATCGCACGTTCATCGGCAACGTGAAGCGCGCCTGCGACCTCACCGCCAAGAGCGGACTTACCCTGGTGATGGAGCCAATCAATCGGCGCGATATCCCGGGTTATTTCACCAACACCACCGACCAGGTGAAGGCAATCATCGACGAAGTCGGTGCGCCTCATCTCAAGCTGCAACTCGACCTCTATCACATGCAGGTGACCGAGGGTGACCTGGTACGCCGCACCGAGAAGCTGTTCCCGATCACCGCGCACGTGCAAATCGCCGGCAACCCCGACCGCAACGAACCCGACGTCGGCGAGGCAAACCACTTGTATCTGCTCGAGGTGCTCGACCGGCTGGGCTTCCAGGGTTTCGTCGGCCTCGAATACAAACCCAAGACCACGACGGCCGCCGGACTCGGTTGGGCCGCCAAGTACGGCATCAAGGTCTGACGCATGAACGAGAAGAACACACCTGTCGTCGCCTTCATCGGGCTGGGCTCGATGGGACTCGGCATGGCCAAGAACCTACTGAAGCACGGCCACAAAGTGATCGGCGTCGACCCCAGTGCGGCCGCGCGCGATGCCTTCTCAAAGGCCGGCGGCGCGACGGAAAGTACGCCATCCGCAGCGTCGAAGCTCGCCGATGTCGTCGTCGTGGCCGTGGTCAACGCCCAGCAGGTCGAGACCGTCCTGTACGGCGACAACGGCGCGGTCGCTGCATTGCGCGCGGGCGGAGTCGTCATGCAGTGCGCCACCGTGCCCCCCGCCTACGCAAAGGCTCTCGGCGAACGTCTGGCGGCAAGCGGCCACGTACTTCTCGACGCGCCGATGTCGGGCGGTCGTGCCCGAGCCGAGTCGGGCGAGCTCACCTACATGACCTCGGGCAACGCGTCAGCCTATGCCGGCGCGGAGTCAATCCTCGCGGCCACCTCGGCCAAGGTCTTTCGGCTCGGCGAGGCACCGGGAATCGGATCGCTGGTCAAGACGGTGAACCAGTTGCTGGCAGGCGTACACATCGCGGCGGCCGCCGAAGCAATGGCTCTCGCGGCGAAGGCTGGCGCCGACACGCGTGCGGTCTATGAGGTGATCTCCGCCAGCGCAGGCAACAGCTGGATGTTCGGCAATCGGGTGCCGCACATGCTCGACGACGACTACTCGCCTCTGTCGGCGGTCGAGATCTTCGTGAAGGACCTCGGCCTGGTGCTGAACACCGGCCACGAGCATCGGCTGCCCCTGCCGCTGGCCGCCGCCGCGCACCAGCTCTTCCTCGCCGCGGCGGGTGCGGGCTGGGGCAAGCTGGATGATGCCGCGGTCGTGAAAGTGTACGAGCAGGCCGGAGACTTCAAAGTATCATCTCCCTCCAAGC
>CAWUOG010000780.1:0-1640 GCA_963923875.1 uncultured Alphaproteobacteria bacterium | reverse complement strand
GCGCCGGTCGACCCGACGAAGCGGCCCTTCATCGTCGTCGATCCGCGGGCCGGCCATGGGCCGGGCATCGGCGGCATGAAGCAGGACAGCGAGATCGGCGTGGCCATGGCGGCCGGGCATCCCTGCTACTTCATCGGCTTCCTGCCCAATCCCGAGCCGGGACAGACCATCGAGGATGTGTGCATCGCCGAGGCGGCCTTCATCGAGGAGGTCATTCGCCTGCATCCCGAGGCCCAGGGCAAGCCGGCGATCGTCGCCAACTGCCAGGCCGGCTGGCAGGTCATGATGATGGCGTCGCTGCGGCCGGAGATCACCGGCCCGCTGGTGCTGGCCGGCTCGCCGCTGTCCTACTGGGCGGGCGTGCGCGGCAAGAATCCGATGCGCTATCTGGGCGGCGTGCTGGGCGGCACCTGGCTGACCGCGCTCGCGGGCGATCTCGGCCACGGCAAGTTCGACGGCGCCAATCTGGTCGCCAACTTCGAATCGCTCAATCCGGCCAACACCTATTGGGAGAAGTCCTACGGCGTCTATTCCAAGATCGACACCGAGGCCAGGCGCTTCCTCGACTTCGAGACCTGGTGGGGCAGCCCGGTGCTGCTCAACGCCGGCGAGATGCAGTGGATCGCCGACAATCTCTTCGTCGGCAACAAGCTCACCTCGGGCGGCATTCGCGCCTCGAACGGCCTGCGCGTCGATCTGCGCAACATCCGCTCGCCGATCGTCGTCTTCTGCTCGTGGGGCGACAACATCACGCCGCCGCAGCAGGCGCTGGGCTGGATCACCGATCTCTACGACAAGGACAGCGAGATCGTCGCCAACGGCCAGACCATCGTCTACACGACCCACCAGACGATCGGCCATCTCGGCATCTTCGTGTCGGGCAAGGTGGCGACCAAGGAACATGCCGAGTTCGCCAACTGCATGGACATGATCGACCTGCTGCCGCCCGGCCTCTACGAGGCGGTGATCACGGAGGTCGACGAGAACACCGAGAACGCCCAGCTGATCAACGGCAAGTACCTGTTCAGCCTGGAGGCCCGCACGCTCGACGACATCCGCGCCTTCGGCGGCAATGACGAGGCCGACGACCGGCTGTTCGCCACGGCGGCGCGCCTCTCCGAGATCAATCTCGGCCTTTATCACACCCTGGTGCAGCCCTGGGTGAAGGCGATGGCCACCGAGGAATCCGCCAAGGCGATGCGCGACCTGCATCCCAACCGCGTGCGCTTCGCGGCCTTCTCCGACCGCAACCCGCTGATGCAGCCGGTGAAGCAGGCCGCCGAGGCCGCACGCGCCGATCGCAAGCCGGTATCTGCCGGCAATCCGTTCCTCGCGTTCGAGCAGGTGGCCTCGACCTGGATCTCGACCTGGCTCGATACCTACCGCATCGCCCGCGACGGCATGACCGAGGCGTTCTTCGTCAATCTCTATGGTTCGCCGGTGCTGCAGGCCCTGATGGGATTGGGCACCGAGCAGGCCCGCGCGCACCAGCGCATCGAGCGCGACCTCGCCCGCGAAGTCGCCACCTCCAATGCGCGCAAGGACCTCGAGAAGCTGTTCGAGGTCGGCGGCATGGCCGAGGCCGCGATCCGCGCCCTGATCTATGTGCGCCTGCCGGAGGGCAAGATCGACGAGCGCGG
>CAWUOG010000779.1:0-1641 GCA_963923875.1 uncultured Alphaproteobacteria bacterium | reverse complement strand
GGGGCGCCTTTGCCGTCGCCTGCCTGTGGCTCGCCCGTCTGCGGCTCGATCCGGTGCTGCTCTGGGCCTGGCGGCTGAGCGGCAGTCTTGCAGCGATCCTGGTGATCGGCCTGCAGGCGTTTCTGCTCAATCCGATCGCCCAGGTGGCCGATGTTGGTGCGCTGCCGATCCTGAACGGCCTGCTGGTCGCCTATGCCGTGCCGGCAGCGCTTGCCGGCACGGCACGGCGATGGGTGGATATCGAGAACAGCGAAGCGGCGCGCCTTCTCACCGGGCTTACGGCGTCGGTGCTGGCCTTTGTTTATGTCTCGTTCGAGGTGCGCCACTTCTACGATCCGTATTTCGAGAACAGCCTGAGCGTTGTCGGCGACGTCGAGCTCTACACCTATTCCTTCGTCTGGTTGCTGTTCGGGGTCGCCCTGCTCGCCATGGGCTTCTGGCGCGAGGCGCCCGCGCTGCGCCACGCCGGCATGGCATTGGTCTGCGTCGTGGTCGCCAAGGTCTTCCTGATCGACATGTCGGGTCTGCAGGGCCTGCTCAGGGTCATGTCCTTTCTCGGACTTGGTGCGGCCCTGCTCGGTTTGGGCTATGCCTATCGCCGCTTCGGGTTCGACCAGAGACAAATCCAGAGACGATCGGCATAGGGCGTATGAGCGGCGAGCGTTTTCCCGAGTTCGGTCTTTCCCTCGACCAGTTGCGTACCCTGCAGTTCGAGCGGTTGCGCGAGACCTTGCGTCACGCCTATGCCAACCAGGCGCCGTACCAGGCCAAGTGTGCTGCCGCGGGCGTGTCGCCGGACGACCTGAAGTCGCTGGACGATCTCCGGCGATTTCCTTTCACCGCCAAGAGCGATCTGCGCGACGCCTATCCCTACGGGATGTTCGCGATTCCGCGCGAGAAATGCGTGCGCGTGCATGCCTCGAGCGGCACCACGGGCCGGCCGACGGTCGTCGGGTATTCGGCGAAGGACATCGCGACCTGGGGAGAGTTGATGGCGCGCTCGTTGTACGCCGGTGGCGCGCGGCCGGGAGACATCATCCACAACGCCTACGGCTACGGCCTGTTCACCGGAGGGCTGGGCGCGCACTACGGTGCCGAGGCATTGGGGTGCACCGTCGTGCCGATGTCCGGCGGCTTCAGCGAACGTCAAGTGCAGCTCATCCGCGAGTTCGGCGCGCGAGTCGTGTTGATGACGCCCTCCTACATGCTGGCGCTTGCCGACGAATTCGAGAAGCAAGGTGTCGACCCGCGGGCAACTTCGATGAAGGTCGGTATCTTCGGCGCCGAGCCTTGGACCGAGGCGATGCGGGCGGAGATCGAGCGCCGGCTGGGCATCGATGCCGTGGACATCTACGGCTTGAGTGAAGTGATGGGGCCGGGCGTGGCTTGTGAGTTCGTCGAGACCAAGGACGGGCCGACGATCTGGGAGGATCATTTCTATCCGGAGATCGTCGACCCGGAGACCGGGGAGCCGGTTGCCGAAGGCGAACCAGGCGAGCTGGTCTTCACCTCCCTCACCAAGGAAGCGATGCCGGTCGTACGCTACCGCACGCGCGATCTGACGAGGCTGATGGCCGGCTCGCGCACCGTCATGCGCCGCATGGCGAAGATCACCGGCCGCAGCGACGACATGCTGATCGT
>CAWUOG010000778.1:0-1645 GCA_963923875.1 uncultured Alphaproteobacteria bacterium | reverse complement strand
GATCGCCTGCTCCGGCGTGTAGTCCTTCCGTGCCATCTCGTGCTCCTTCCAAAGCCCAAAATAGCCGTTTCTCTAACTCTCAAGCTGGCATCGTTTCAGGGGAGCATTCTGTGAATCGGCACGCTCGAATGCCCCCCCCGTTCGGCGCGGGGTCATTTCTCGCAACCCTTCGATATTGCTCGCCTCGTCTCGAACCCAAGGGGTCAACTGAACGCCGATCGGGGGTCAAACGACGACGCCGAAATACCCCCCCTTCTTGGAGGAACGCATCTCCGGGTCGCGCTTCCGATCGTTGTTGTTCGTCGAGGGCGACACCGCAATCAGCGTAGCATCGACAATCGTGCCGCCCCGCAGCATCTCTCCGCATTCTCGCAGGTAGGCCGATACTGCCTCGAAGATCGCCTTGGTCAGTTCATGATGCTCCAGCATGTGCCGGAAGTTGAGGATCGTCGTCTCGTCAGGAATGCCGTCGCCGACAAGCTCGAGGCCGCAAAAGGCCCGCATCGACTGCATATCGTACAGCGCCGGGTCTGCCAGCAGCTCACATCGCATTGAAATGCAGCTAAACCACCGGCCCGCCGGCGATCTGCGTGCGCTGCATCCTGCGATGGAACGGACCGGCATCGTGGACGGCGAGATGCTTGGTGCAGCGATTGTCCCAGAAGGCGATCGAGCCGGGCTGCCAGCGGAAGCGGCAGGTGAACTCGGGCCGGTGGCCGTGGTTCAGCAGGAACTCCAGCAGCGGCCTGCTCTCCTGCTCCGTCATATCCTCGAAGCGGCAGGTGTAGGAGTGGTTCACGAACAGGCACTTGCGTCCGGTCTCAGGATGGGTGCGCACCACGGGGTGCACGCTTTCCGTCGGCCGCCAGTTGGCGTCCTCGCGCACCTTGATCGCACGCCTGGCGTTCAGGCCGGCGCGCGGGCCGGCCACCCTGATGTCGCTGTGGACGGCCCTGAGCCCGGAAACCATCCGCTTCATGCCGTCGGACAGCGAGTCGAAGGCGAGATACTGGTTCGCGAACAGAGTATCGCCGCCATAGGGCGGCACCTCGACGGCATAGAGGATCGCGCCCATCGGCGGCTCGGGCATCATCGTCGTGTCGGCGTGCCACTCCTCGCCGACGATCCGCTCATCGCCCGGCGCGCGCACCACCCGGACGATCTCGCGCTCGGCCTGGCCAAGATCGAAATTGGGATGAACGAAGAGTTCGCCGAAGCGGCGCGAGAAGGCCTTGTGGCTGGCATCGTCGAGACGCTGGCCACGGAAGAAGATCACCAGATGCTCGAGCAGGGCGCGTCGGATCTCGGCGATGGTCTCGTCGTCGACTCCGGCCGCGATGTCGACGCCGCCGATTTCGGCGCCGAGCGCTCCGGCGATCGGTGAAACGGTAATGCGCTGCCAGGTCGTCATCCTGCCGCCCTTTCGTCGGTTCTGGGGCGCCGCATTGTCGCCTGTCCCGGGCGTCTCCCGTCAAGCCCGGCGGTTTCGCGGATCAGTCCGGAGGCAACGGCACCTTGCCCCGACGCAGCATGTCCTCAAGGTCTTCGATCCAGGGGTGGTACTGGCCTTGCTGGCACCGGTATAGAGCGAGCTCGGCTTTCGCCCTCTGGCCGGTGTGAATCACATACTGATTGTGATGGTAGC
>CAWUOG010000777.1:0-1647 GCA_963923875.1 uncultured Alphaproteobacteria bacterium | reverse complement strand
AGACCTTCGACTCGAAGCCGCGGCCCTGGATCGTCAGCGCGAAGGTGCCCTGCACTTCCTCGCAGGCGCGCACGCAGCGCGAGCACACGATGCACTTCGACGGATCGAAGGTGAAATACGGGTTGCTTTCGTCCTTTTCCTGCCGCGTGTGGCTTTCGCCGTCGTAGCCGTAGCGCACGTCGCGCAGGCCGACGGCCCCCGCCATGTCCTGCAGTTCGCAGTCGCCGTTGGCGGCGCAGGTCAGGCAGTCGAGCGGATGATCGGAGATATAGAGCTCCATCACGCCCTTGCGGATCTGCTTCAGCCGCTCGGTCTGGGTCGACACGACCATGCCCGACGCGACCGGCGTGGTGCACGAGGCAGGCGTGCCGGGCCTTCCCTGGATCTCGACCAGGCAGAGGCGGCAGGAGCCGAAGGCGTCGACCGAGTCGGTGGCGCAGAGCTTGGGAATCTGCGTGCCGGCATCCATCGCGGCCCGCATGATCGAGGTGCCGGCCGGCACCGTGACGGCCTGGCCGTCGATGGTGAGGGTGACCTGGTCGGTTCCCTTGCTCGCGGGCGTTCCGTAGTCGATCTCATGAACGAGAGACATGGCGGTCTCCTTTACTCGGCAGCCGCGGCAAGGCGCGGTCCTTTGAAATCCTCGGGGAAATGCTTCAGCGCACTCATCACCGGGTACGGCGTGAAGCCGCCGAGCGCACAGAGCGATCCGAATTTCAGCGTGTTGCAGAGGTCGGTGACCAGCGCGACATTGGCGTCGACGCGGTCTCCCCGCAGGATCTTGTCCATCGTCTCGACGCCGCGGGTGGACCCGATGCGGCAGGGCGTGCACTTGCCGCAGGATTCGATGGCGCAGAACTCCAGCGCGAAACGCGCCTGGCGCGCCATGTCGACGGTGTCGTCGAACACCACCACGCCGCCATGGCCGATCAGACCGTCGAGGGCGGCGAACGCCTCGTAGTCGAACGGCGTGCCGAACAGAGCCTTGGGGAAGTAGGCGCCGAGCGGTCCGCCGACCTGGACCGCGCGCACCGGCCGGCCGCTCTGCGTGCCGCCGCCGATATCCTCGACGATCTCGCCCAGGGTCAGGCCGAAAGCCGCTTCGAACAGACCGCCATACCTGACGTTACCCGCGAGCTGGATCGGCATCGTGCCGCGCGAGCGGCCCATGCCGAGATCGGCATAGTGCCTGGCGCCCTCGGCCAGGATGGCGGGAACCGTCGCCAGCGAGATCAGGTTGTTGATCACGGTGGGCTTGCCGAACAGGCCCTTATGTGCGGGCAGCGGCGGCTTGGCACGCACCTGACCTCGCTTGCCCTCGAGCGATTCAAGCAGCGACGTCTCCTCGCCGCAGACATAGGCGCCGGCGCCGACCCGCACCTCGATCTCGAACTTCGCCTTCTGGCCCAGCAGGCCCTCGCGCTCCGCGATCGCGACCGCGCGCTCCATCGTGCGCACGGCGTCCGGGTACTCCGAGCGGATATAGACAAAGCCCTTGCTCGCGCCGACCGCAAAGCCCGCGATCGCCATGCCCTCGATCAGCAGGAAAGGATCGCCCTCCATGATCATGCGATCGGCATAGGTGCCGGAATCGCCCTCGTCGGCATTGCAGACGATGTACTTCCGGTCGGCCGCCGTGTCGGCGAC
>CAWUOG010000776.1:0-1648 GCA_963923875.1 uncultured Alphaproteobacteria bacterium | reverse complement strand
GGCAAGGTCGCCGTGGTCACCGGCGGCAATGGCGGGCTGGGGCAGCGCATCTGCCACGCGCTGGCGAAGGAAGGCTGCCACATTGCCGTGGTCTACGCTGCGAGCAAAGCCCAGGCAGAGGGCGTCGCGAAGGACCTCAGCAAGCACCAGGTCTCGGCCGCCGCATTCCAGTGCGACGTCACCAGGGCAGACCAGGTGAACAAGCTGGTCGACGACGTCGTCAAGCGTTTCGGAAGCCTCGACATCTTCATCAACGACGCCGCCTACAACAAGTCGATCCCGTTCAAGGACCTCGACGGGCTGACCTACGAGGAATGGACCAAGATCATCGACATCAACCTTACCGGCCCGATGCTGTGCATCAAGGCGGTCGGCCCGGTGATGAAGAAGCAGGGCAGCGGCCGGATCGTGAACATTTCCTCGGTCGCGGGCCTCGGTCCAACCGGCTCGTCGATCGCCTACGCCGTCTCCAAGGCGGGCCTGATCCATTTGACCAAGTGCATGGCCGTGGCGCTCGCGCCGGAGGTGCTGGTGAACTGCGTCGCGCCGGGATTGCTCGAGGGCACGCGGGCGACGGCCAATCTTCGACCCGAGGTCATCGAGACGGGTCGCAAGGCGGCCCTGCTCGGCGTCGCCGCCGACAAGGACGACTGCGCCGATCAAGTCGTGACGATGTGCCGGACGAACACGATGACCGGCCAAACCATCGTCATCGATTCAGGAAGGACATTTCACTAGCGCCTTGCGCAGCAAGGCGATGGCGAGCACGTAGCGCCGAGGCGCAGTGCTCGCGCGGTTACCGTTGCAGAGGTTACGAGATGACCACACGCGAGGGGCTCAAAAGGCAGGGTAACGACATGCGTCGCCGCCTGTTCGGCGACGACAGGCTGCAAGGCGCAGCCGACGGCTCGCCCGACTTGCTGCGCACGGTCGACACAGAGGCCACCTACGGCGCCATATGGAGTCGTCCCGGCCTCGCGCTCGACGACCGCATGGTCTGTGCGCTGGCAGCCCTCGCCGCTTGCCAGCGTCTGCGTCAGTTCAAGCGACACACCGATGCGGCCCTGAAACTTGGCCTGTCGGCGCGGTCCATTGTCGAAATCGCGATCCAGGTCGGCATCTATGCCGGCTTCACCGCGTCGGAAGACGCGATCGAGATTGCCCGCGAAGTCTTCATCGTGCGCGGCGCCAGGGTCGACGACGAAGGCCAGCGCGATGAATCGCTCGACACCCTCAGCAAACGTGGTGGCGACCTGATGAAGCAGTTGCACGGCGATCGCGCGACGCAGGGCTATGCCGCCCCCGGCAACGACATCACCGGTGCGCTTTATCCGCTGGCCATCCAGTACGGCTACGGCGAGATCTGGTTCCGCCCCGGGCTCGACCTGCGCCGCCGCGCACTGGTCGCAGTCGCGGCCTTCACGGCCCTCAAGCTCGACGGGCAGGTCCGGAAATTCGGTCAATCGGCGCTGAACATGGGGCTCACCCGCACCGAAGTGATAGAGGCGATCATCCAGACCGCTCCGCTCACCGGTTTCGCGCCGGCACTCAACGCATTGGGCGGCCTGAGCGAAGCTCTCTCTTGATACGTTTCTCCCCGTTCAGACGGTACGGTGTCGCCGTCACACGGCGACGGAGGTGTCAGGCG
>CAWUOG010000775.1:0-1654 GCA_963923875.1 uncultured Alphaproteobacteria bacterium | reverse complement strand
AGAGCCTGCTCGGCAAAGTGCCGGCAAAGGACAAGAACAATGCCGAGGTCGTGGCGCTGCTCGCCTCGATCGATCTCGCCGAGAAGGCCAAGGAGGCCGGCCCGGTTGCCGACCTCAAGGCCAAGGCCGCGGCGGACCCGAAGGACTTCCAGACACGGCTCGATCTCGCCATGGCCTACTGGGCCGGCGAACAGCGCCAGGAAGCGATCGACGAGTTGCTTGCGATGATCAAGCTCGACCGCAACTGGAACGAAGCGGCTGCCCGTCAGCAGTTGCTGAAGTTCTTCGAGGCGCTGGGCTTCACCGATCCGCTGTCGGTGGACGGTCGCAAGCGGCTGTCGACCATCCTGTTCTCCTGATTGGGGGTAATACTGCATGTCCGAGCGCACGCCCTCCTCGCGTTCGCCCGGCCGTAATCCGTTCGATCCCGGCTTCGAGCAACTGCCCGAGACGCTACCGATCTTTCCGCTGTCGGGCGTGCTGCTGCTGCCCGGCGGCAAGCTCCCGCTCAACATTTTCGAGCCGCGCTACCTCGCGATGATCTTCGACGCGCTGGCCGGCCATCGCATGATCGGCATGGTGCAGCCGCTGCAGCCTGGCGGCTTCGCCGGCGACGGTCTGCCGGCCGACAACGGGCCGCCGAAGGTCCATCAAGTCGGCTGCGCCGGCCGCATTGTCAGCTTCAACGAGACCGAAGACGGACGCCTGCTGCTCGCCCTGTCGGGAATCTGCCGCTTCCGCATCGGCCGCGAGCTCGACCTGGCGCAGGGCGGCTATCGCAGGGTCTCGGCGCTGTTTTCGCCCTACCGCGCCGACCTCGATCATGCCGACGAAATCGTGGCGATCGACCGCGAGCGCCTGATGGCGGCACTGGCCGCCTTTTTCCGCAGCCGCAATCTTTCGACCGACTGGGATGCCGTCAAACAGGCTGCTGACGGCAATCTGGTGACCTCGCTGTCGATGGTCCTGCCCTTCGGGCCGGCGGAAAAGCAGGCCCTGCTGGAGGCGCCCGACACCTCGGCCCGCGCCAAGCTCCTGATCGCCTTCCTGGAAATGACGGCCTTCGCCCCACCGACGGACAGCCCGCCGCAGCGCGCCAACTGAGGCCATGGTATAAGTCTCGTCCATGAGCGACGAGACTTCCGCCCCCCGCCGTACCGGCATCGATCCCAAGCTGCTCGAAATCCTGGTCTGCCCGGCCACGCACGGACCGCTGGAATACGACGCCGCAGCCGGCGAGCTGATCAGCCGCAAGGCCGGACTTGCCTATCCGATCCGTGACGGCATTCCGATCATGCTGGTCAGCGAGGCGCGACAATTGAGGGATGGTGCGTGAGCGGCATTCCGAAGTCGGTGCCCGACCAGGGCAGCTACGAGTCAAAGGACGCCCCCTGGCCGAACGAATTGCGCGTCTTCAAGGCCGAGGGCCGCATCGAGATCGACTTCTCCGACGGCAAGAACGTGTCGCTGCCGGCGGAATATCTGCGGGTCGAGAGCCCGTCTGCCGAGGTGATGGGCCATGGCGGGCCGTCGACCAAGAAGATCGTCTCCGGCCGGCGCCACGTGAAGATTCTCACGGTCGAGCCGGTCGGCCACTACGCCATTCGCATCGTGTTCGACGACAAGCACGACACCGGCATCTACAGCTGGTCCT
>CAWUOG010000774.1:0-1655 GCA_963923875.1 uncultured Alphaproteobacteria bacterium | reverse complement strand
ATGTGGGGCCGCTCGGTGGTGACCGGCCTCGCCCGCCTCGACGGGTGGCCGGTGGCCGTGATGGCGAGCGATCCCTTCTTCTACGGCGGCGGCTGGACGGTGGATACCAGCCACAAGGTCATCCGCTTCGTCGACTTCGCCGAGACCTTCCACCTGCCGGTGGTGCATTTCGTCGACATTCCGGGCTTCGTGATCGGCGTTGCCGGCGAGAAGGCGGCGACCATCCGGCACGGCGCGCGGGCGCTGGCCGCCGTCTACCAATCGAAGGCCCCGTGGTGCTCGATCCTGATGCGCAAGTCGTTCGGCGTGGCGGGCGCGGCACACCAGAACTGGCAGAAGTACAATTTCCGCTATGCCTGGCCGTCGGGCGACTGGGGCTCGCTGCCGCTCGAGGGCGGCATCGAGGCCGCCTACAAGGCCGAACTCGCGGCCGCGCCCGATCCGGCGGCGCATCTCGCCGCCATTGAGGCGCGACTCAATAAAGTGCGTTCGCCGTTCCGCACGGCCGAGCGCTTCGGCGTCGAAGAGATCATCGATCCGCGCGACACCCGCCGGCTCCTCTGCGAATTCGCCAATCTCGCCGCTCCGATGCGCAAGCCCGGCCCGCGCAGCTTCGGCTTCCGCCCTTGACGCGCCGACCATGAAAAAGGTCGTCCGGCCGATCACCGCGAAATACCTGCAGAACGCCGCGACGTTCTATCTCGAACGCTATCCGGCCACCGCCGAGGGCCTGCGCCGGGTCCTGCAACGGCGGGTCAGGAAGGCCGAGATGCTCGACGCGCCGGTGATGGAGAATGTCGGCCGCGCCATCGCGGAGATCGTCGCCAGGTTCGTCGATGCCGGCGTGATCGACGACAAGGCCTTCGCCCAGACCAAGGCGCGCGCGCTGCACCGACGCGGCACCTCGACCAAGCTCACGAAGCAGAAACTGCGCATGGCGGGCATCGACGGCGAAACGCTCGACAAGGCGATGGCCGCGCTCGACCAGGAGCTCGACACCGATCCCCGCCAGCGCGAATGGAAGGCGGCGGTCGCCCTGGCGCGCCGCCGTCGAATCGGCCCCTTCAGGGTGCAGAAAGACCGCAAGGACAAGCGCGACCGCGATCTTGCCGCCATGGCCCGCGGCGGCTTCGACTACGAGCTTGCCAGGAAAGTGATCGATGCCACGAGCGTCGACGCACTGGACGAGGCCTGAGGCTGCGGCCAAGCTTCGTTCATGACCATCACGATCTGGCACAACCCGCGCTGCGGCAAGTCCCGGCAGACCCTCGAGCTGCTGAGGAGCAAGGGAATAGATCCGGCGATCCGCGAGTACCTCAAGCAGCCGCCCAGCAAGGCCGAGGTCGAGAAGCTGATCGAACTGGTCGGCGGCGACGTGAAGGACCTGATCCGAGATGGCGAGCCGGAGTTCAAGACGCTCGGCAAGAAGAAGGCCGACCTCACCCGGGCGGACGTCGCCAAGGCGATCGCCGCGCATCCGATCCTGCTGCAACGTCCCGTCGTGGTCTCGGGCAAGCGCGCCGCAATCGGCCGGCCGCCTGAAGCGGTGCTGTCGCTCCTCAAATAGGCGCGGCGGCGGCTGACCATGGTCGGACGGCTGCGCCTCTGGTCGGGTTATGTCCTTCTCCTGTACGTCGCCACGCATCTGCTCAACC
>CAWUOG010000773.1:0-1657 GCA_963923875.1 uncultured Alphaproteobacteria bacterium | reverse complement strand
TACTTGTGACGGGGATCGAGCGCATCGCGCAGGCCGTCGCCCAGCAGGTTGAACGACAGCACGGCGCAGAAGATCGCGAAGCCCGGCCAGAAGGCCATCCACGGTGCCTGCGAGATGAAGCGCTGGGCGGTGTTGAGCATGCTGCCCCACGACGGCGCCGGCGGCTGCTGGCCCAATCCGAGGAAGGACAGCGCGGCCTCGGCGATGATGGCGCCCGCGATGGCGAGCGACACCTGCACCAGCAGCGGCGGCACGATGTTGGGCAGCACGTGGCGCAGCGCGATGCGCCAGTGCGGGTTGCCGACGGCGCGCGCGGCCTCGACATAGTCCTCGACCTTGGCGCCCATGGTCTGGCCGCGGGTCAGGCGGATGAACACCGGTGTGGCGGTGATGCCGATCGCGATCATGGCGTTGGTCAGGCTGGGACCGAGGAAGGCCGAGAGCGTGATGGCGAGGATCAGGAACGGGATCGCCAGCATGGCGTCGACGATGCGCGACAGTACCGAGTCGATCCAGCCGCCGGCATAGCCCGCGAGAAGGCCGAGCGGCACGCCGATGCCGACGGCGATGCTGACCGAGACGAGCCCGGCGCTGAGCGAGGCGCGGGCGCCGTAGATGATGCGGGCCAGCACGTCGCGGCCGACCTCGTCGGTGCCGAACCAGTGCGCCCAGGATGGCGGCTTGCGCACAAGGCTCCAGCTCGTGGCGGTGGGGTCGTAGGGCGAAAGCAGGGGGGCGAAGACCGCCATCAGCACGAACAGCATGACGACGGCCAGCGCCACCATGGCGCCTTTGCGCCGGCGCAGGCGGCGCCAGGCGCGGGCCCAGGGGTTCTCCTCGGGTGCGGCCTCGCCGGCCGAGGGGAGGGCGGTCGTGACGGTCATGCTCGCGCGCTCATCCCCGGAGCCTCGGATTGACCAGCACGTAGGCGATGTCGGCCAGCAGGTTGAGCAGGATGTAGACCGTGGCCGTCACCAGCACGACGCCCTGGACGACGGCGTAGTCGCGGTTGAACACCGAATCGATGATCAGCTTGCCGAAGCCCGGGATGGTGAAGACCTGCTCGGTCAGCACCGCACCCGACAGCAGCGCGCCGAAGTCGAGCGCCAGCAGGGTGATCACCGGTGTCATGGCGTTGCGCAGCGCGTGCTTCAGCACGACCCTGCGCTCTTCGAGGCCCTTGGCGCGGGCGGTGCGCACATAGTCCGCGCTCATCGCCTGCAGCATGGCGCTGCGCGTATGGCGCATCAGGACGGCCGCCAGCGCGTTGCCCAGGACGAAAGCCGGCATGATCGTCGTGGCGAGGCTCGCCTTCCAGTCCTCGCTCAGCAGCACGTAGCCCGAGGCCGGCAGCCAGCCGAGCGTCACCGAGAACAGGAAGATCAGCAGGATGCCCAGCCAGAAATTGGGCGTGCTGAGGCCCCACAACGCGAACAGGTTGGCGCCGTAGTCCCAGCCGGTCTCCTTCTTCACCGCCGAGACGATGCCGGCCGGAATGCCGATCAGGATGGCGATCAGCAGCGCCATCGCCGCGAGCTGCAGGGTGACCGGCAGCTTCTCGCGCACCAGCGAGCCGACCGACGCCTTGAGCCGCATCGACTCGCCCAGGTTCCCCGACAGCACGCCCTTCATCCAGTAGACGTACTGAACGGGGATC
>CAWUOG010000772.1:0-1660 GCA_963923875.1 uncultured Alphaproteobacteria bacterium | reverse complement strand
GGCGCGATCCCGCTCTATGCCGACGGCGCGCTCTATGCCGGCAAGCTGAAGGCCGGCGAGGTCACCAGGCAGAAGCTCGGCGGCAAGCCTGCCTACCTCGTGCCGGCCAAGGGCCGAATCGAGGTCAAGGGCAGCGACGGCAAGCTCGTGACGGCCAACACACGCGACGGCGTGGCGGTGGTCGACCAGGACGAGATCGAGCTCAAGGCACTCGAAGACGCGGAAATTGTGCTGGTCGAAACCGACCAGATCAATTGAACGGCCGTCGCGTTGACGCTTCCGACCGGGCGGGGTTCACTCCCGCCCGGTTTTCATTTGGGGGAAGCGCATGGCCTACAAGGGCTTCGATCTCACGGGCAAGGTGTCGCTGGTGACCGGCGGCAACGGCGGCATCGGCTTCGGCATGGCCGACGCGATGGCCGAGGCCGGCGCCGACATCTGCATCTGGGGCACGCGCAAGGAAAAGAACGACGCGGCCGTCGAAAGGCTCAAGCGCCACGGCCGCAAGGTGCACGCGCAAATCGTCGATGTCGGCGACGAGAAGCAGGTGATCGACGCCTTCGCCGAGACGGTGAAGGTGATGGGCCATGTCGACAATTGCGTCGCCAATGCCGGCGTCTCGGGCCGGGGCAAGGGTTCGATCCTCGAGATGGACTACGAGGAGTGGCGCCGGGTGACCCGGGTCAATCTCGACGGCGTGTTCTTCACCTTTCGTGCGGCCGCCAAGCAGATGGTCGCGCAGGGCAAGGGCGGCTCGCTGGTGGCGATGGCCTCGACCGCGGCGATCGAAGGCGCGGCGCGCTCAAGCCACTACGGCGCCAGCAAGGGCGGCGTCTGCGCCATGGTGCGCGCGCTGGCCGTCGAGCTCGCCCGCTACAAGATCACGGTAAACTCGATCCTTCCGGGCTGGATCGAGACCGAGATGACCGCCAATGCCGTCGCCAATCCGAAATTCGCCGGAAACGTGCTGCCGCGCATTCCCGAGCGGCGCTGGGGCACCGGCGCCGATTTCGGCCCGCTCGCCGTCTATCTCGCGTCGGATGCGACCCAATACACGACGGGGCGCGACTTCGTGATCGATGGCGGCTATACGTTGTTCTAGACGATCCGTTCCCGAGCCCTCGCGAGGAGCCAACATGCTGAAGACCGCCGTCGCCGCCCCCCTTGTCGTGCTGACCCTGCTGGCCTTCGCCGGTGGTGCCGCCGCCCAGAACGCGGCGCCGGTCAAGCCCGCTGCCCCGGCCAAGCCAGCCGCCGCGGCGCCCGCGGGTCCAAAGGAAGACAAGTATGTCGGCTACTATTACCCGAAGCCGACGACGGTCGAGGAATTCACCTCCTCCATGTCGACCATCGCCAACATGGATCGCCCTCAGCGCATCCAGTTCGTCACCGTGGTGTCGCAGGGCACCCTGCAGTCGGCCTACCGCGTGCCGTACGCCGTATTCGCCAAGGGCGAGAAGGCCGACAAGATGATCATCGTCGGCATGCAACAGGGTGAACTCAACACCGTCTATCGCATGCGCGCCCTGCTCGCCAACATGACGACCATGTCGCGGCTGTCGCCGTTCTTCCAGGAGCGCACGGTCGCCGAGGACGCGACGTTCTTCGATCTGCTGAAGCTGCTGGGCTTCCAGGAACTCACGATCACCGACGGCGAGAA
>CAWUOG010000771.1:0-1665 GCA_963923875.1 uncultured Alphaproteobacteria bacterium | reverse complement strand
CTTCCGCTGCCCGCCTCCTATTGGGGCGTCTGCGTGCTGGGCAACACGCTGTTCATCGCCGTGATCTGGGCGGTGGCATTGGCGCTGCGCAACGAGGGATTCCATCCCTGGCTGGTCGCGGGCGTGCTGGGGTCCGCGTGGCTGGGGGCGCTGGCGCTGCTGACCTTCCAGTCGGTCGGCACCTGGCGCTCGGCCGGGCGCTACTGGCGCCAGCGAACCGGCGGCAGGCTCTCGGCTTTCTGGGCCATTGCGGCCCGTACCGCGGTGATCGCCGGCGTCCTGGCGATGGGCTCGCAGTTCGTGCAGGTCGGCGCACCGCAGCTGCTCGAAGCCGGGCGCATGGTGCTGTTCGACGATCCCGGCATTCCCGACTACAGCGTGCGCCTGATGCGCGACGGGACCGAGGCCGAGATCGCCGGCGGCTTCAAGTACGGGCTGGCGCGCGACGCCGAGAAGCTGTTCGCGAGTGCGCCCAACCTCAAGGTCGTACACCTCAACAGCGGCGGCGGACGGCTCGGCGAGGCGACAAAGCTGGCGCAGCTCATCCGGCAGCGCGGCCTCTCGACCTACAGCTCGGCCTCGTGCAATTCGGCCTGCGTCATCGCCTTCCTGGCCGGCCGCGAGCGCTGGCTGAAGGCCGGCGCCAAGCTCGGCTTCCATCGCGAGAGCTTTGCCGGCGTCGAAAGCACCGATGCGATGCGCAGGCTGCTCCTCGAGACCGGACTCGACCCGGCCTTCGTCGAGCGTGCGGTAACGACGCCGGCGGGCTCGATGTGGTACCCGACGCCCGCCGAGCTGCTGGCGGCCCGGGCGATTTCCGGCGTGGTCGACGACTACCGCTTCGCCGCCTCCGGCTATGGCAGCCATGCCGATGCGCTCACCCTGGCGGCGCAACTCCGCCAGACGCCGCTGTTCGCCGCCATCGAAGGGGCCGACATCGACGTTTTCAACGCCATCGTCGACGCCTTTTATCGGGCCTATCTCGAAGGCCAGCCCGAGGGCCGCATCCTCGACGAGATGCGCTCGCGCCGGGTGACTCCGATCATCATGTCCCGGCTGCCCGGCGCCGACGACGCGCTTCTCGCCGACTACGCGCGTCTGATGGCCGACCAATACGAGGCGCTGGGCGGCCGCGACGTCACCGCCTGCTATCGCTATGCCGCGCTCGGCGCCGACAATGCGTCGGTCGCCCTGCTGCCGCCGGCGCTCCGGCAGCGCGAAATGGAGTTGTCGCAGCGCGTCCTGGCCTCGAACGTCAGGCGGCCGTTGCCCAGCCTCGAGCAGGTGCAGCCGATCTACCGGACGATCTCCGAGAAGCTCACCGCGCAGTATGGCGCCCAGCAGGTCCGCCTGCTCTCCGACCCGGCCAGGGTGCCGCCGATCGAGTATGGCAACTACTGCAAGCTCGCCGTCGCGCTGTTCCGTACCATCGCCAGCCTGTCGCCCGAGCAGACCGGCGAGGTGATGAGCCATGTTTTCGCCAAGACTGGCCGGCAGAAATAGCCGGGACCAAGGAGTATCCATGAGCGGCAAGAGACTCTGGACGGCACTGGCCGTGGCGACGGCGCTGGCGCCGGTGGCCGCCGTTCCGGTGGGCGCGCAGTCGAATACGTTGGCAAACGACTACGAGTACTGCCGCAGGCTGAGCGAGATGTACCTTCGCTA
>CAWUOG010000770.1:0-1665 GCA_963923875.1 uncultured Alphaproteobacteria bacterium | reverse complement strand
TAGATGTAGGGATCGACCATCGAATGGCGCACGCCCGGCTGGGCCGCGAGATGCACGATGCGGTCGATACCTCGATGGCGTTCGGCGAGGCCCAGCATGGCCTCGCGGTCGGCGATATCGCCCTCGATGAAGGTAAATCCCTTGTCGTCCTTGAGCGGCTTCAGGCGGGCGAATTTCAGGATCGGATCGTAGTACGGGCTGAAATTGTCGATGCCCACGACCTCTTCCCCGCGCGCCAGGAGGCTGCGGGCAACTTGGCTGCCGATGAAGCCGGCGGCTCCGGTGACGAGGACGGGCATAGTGAGTGAATGGGCTAAAGTATGGCAGGCTGGAAAAAATCGCTGACGCGCGCGTGCTTACAACGTTTCAAGGCGGGGAGAAACCTTGAAACGGGTGACGCGAAATATCCCGGCCACCGTCTCCAAAACGTCTTTTTGCGGACGGCGCGCGTTCCAGATTGCAACGCGCAAGATTCTGTCGCTACGGTTCCCATACAGAAGTCAGGGAGCGTTTCATGTCCGTCGCTGTAACCCTGCCGGTATCGTTGGACGACAAGTACATCCTGGAGAGCGGGCGGGTCTATCTGACCGGCACCCAGGCCCTGGTGCGGCTGCCGATGATGCAGCGCCAGCGCGATCAGGCCGCCGGCCTAAATACCGCCGGCTACATTTCCGGGTACCGCGGCTCGCCGCTCGGCGGCTTCGACCAGGCGCTGTGGCAGGCCAAGCGCTTCATCAAGAAGAGCCATATCGAATTCCAGCCCGGTACCAACGAGGATCTGGCCGCGACGGCCCTGTGGGGCACCCAGCAGATCCACCTCTATCCCGGTGCCCGGTACGACGGCGTGTTCGGCATCTGGTACGGCAAAGGCCCAGGTGTCGACCGCTCCGGCGACGTCTTCAAGCACGCCAACTACGCCGGCACCGCGAAGCATGGCGGCGTGCTCGCCCTGGCTGGCGACGACCACATGGCCAAGTCGTCGACCACGGCGCACCAGAGCGAGCCGGCGCTGATCGCCGCCGGCATTCCGATCATCCACCCCGCCGGCGTCCAGGAATATCTCGACCTCGGCCTGCACGGCTTTGCGATGTCGCGCTATTCGGGCCTGTGGATCGGCTTCAAGGTGCTGAGCGAGACCGTCGATTCGTCGGCCTCGGTCCATGTCGATCCGCACCGGGTCGAGATCCACACCCCGACCGACTTCGTGCTGCCGGCCGACGGCGTGCATATCCGCTGGCCCGACGACTGGCTCGGCCAGGAGCGCCGGGCCGTCACCGTGAAGCAGCCCGCGGCGCTGGCCTACTGGCGTGCCAACCGGCTCGACAAGCTCATGATGGGCCGGCCCGATGCGCGCTTCGGCATCGTCACTGTCGGAAAATCCTATCTCGATGTGCGCCAGGCGCTCGAAGAACTCGGCATCGACGACAAGGAAGCCGAGCGCCTTGGCCTCGCAATCTACAAAGTCGCGCTGGTATGGCCGCTGGAGACCCAGGGCGCGATCGCCTTCTGCGAAGGCAAGCGCGAGATCCTGGTGATCGAGGAGAAGCGGCCGATCATCGAGCAGCAGCTCAAGGACGCGCTGTTCAACCAGCCCACGGGCCGCCGTCCGATGGTGGTCGGCAAGACCGACGAGCAGGGCCAGAAGCTGCTCAAGCTCGACGGCGA
>CAWUOG010000769.1:0-1672 GCA_963923875.1 uncultured Alphaproteobacteria bacterium | reverse complement strand
CAGCGCCCTGCTGCTGCTCTACGGCGTGCTGCGCGGCGAGGCCTCGGCGACCTTCGTCTCCTACGCCAGTGCGCTGGCGCTGCTGGTGACGGCGGTGCTGCTGTTCATGCCCTTCCGCGACGGCACGGCCTTCGCGAATCTGTTCGTCGCCGACCGGCTGACCGCGACCATGAAGGCACTGGTGCTGATTGGCTCGGCCATCGCCATTCTGATGTCGCGCGGCTATTTCGAGCGCGTCCGGGTGTGGCGCTTCGAGTATCCGCTACTGGTCGCCCTGGCCACGCTCGGCATGATGCTGATGATCTCGGCCAACGACCTGATGTCGCTCTATGTCGGCCTCGAGCTGCAGTCGCTGGCGCTTTATGTCGTCGCCGCCTTCCAGCGCGACACGGTGCGCTCGACCGAGGCCGGCGTGAAGTATTTCGTGCTGGGCTCGGTCGCCTCGGGCATGCTTCTGTTCGGCGCCTCGCTGATCTACGGCTTTTGCGGCGGCACGGCTTTCGTTCAGATCTCCAAGGCGCTGCTCGACGGCAAGGCGGCCGAGATCGGCGTGGTGATCGGTCTGGTTTTCGTGGTTGCGGGGCTCGCCTTCAAGGTTTCGGCGGTGCCTTTCCACATGTGGACGCCGGACGTCTACGAGGGCGCGCCGACGCCGGTGACCGCGCTGTTCGCCGTGGCGCCCAAGATCGCCGCCCTGTCGCTGACGGTCTCGGTTCTGATGGGGCCGTTCAAGCCACTGTTCGTGCAATGGCAGCAGGTCATCGTGGCTACCGCGCTGATGTCGATGGCGCTCGGCGCCTTCGCGGCGCTGCGCCAGAACAACATCAAGCGACTGATGGCCTACTCCTCAATCGGCAATGTCGGCTACGTGCTGCTGGGCCTGGCGAGCGGGACCGAGAAGGGCATTCAGAGCGTGGTGTTCTACCTCGCGATTTACATGGTCATGACGCTGGGCGTGTTCGCCGTCATCCTGCTGATGAAGCGCAAGGAGATCATGGTCGAGGAGGTGAGCGATCTCTCGGGGCTGGGCCGCAGCCATCCGATGATGGCGCTCGCCATGCTGATCTTCATGTTCTCGATGGCCGGCATCCCTCCGATGGCCGGCTTCTGGGGCAAGCTCTACATCTTCATGGCCGCCGTCGAGGCCAAGCTGTTCTGGCCGGCCATTCTGGGCGTCCTCGCCTCGGTGGTCGCCTCCTACTATTACCTTCGAGTCGTGAAGGTAATGTATTTCGACGAGCCGGCCGAGGCGCTCGATGCGCCGGCCATGGGCGTCGCCCGCGCCGTGGCGTTCGCCGCGGCCCTGCTGATCGCAGTGTTCTCGCTGGCGCCGCAACCGCTTAGCTCCGTTGCCGCGGCCGCCGCGAAGGGCCTGTTCCCGTGAGTTCAGCACCCGTCCTGCCGGACGGGTGGAGGCTGGTCGCGCTGCCGAGCGTCGGCAGCACGAACGACGCGGCCCTGCGTCTGGCCGAGGAGGGCGCATCGGAGGGTACTTTCGTCTGGGCGCGCGAGCAGACCGGGGGGCGCGGCCGCCGCGGCCGTTCCTGGGTATCGCCTCCGGGCAATCTTTATTGTTCCACGGTGCTTCGGCCCGAATGCCCCGCAAGCCGGGCAGCCGAGTTGGGCTTCGTGGCAGCCCTGGCCGTGGCCGACATCGTGCCCGCCGAGCGCC
>CAWUOG010000768.1:0-1678 GCA_963923875.1 uncultured Alphaproteobacteria bacterium | reverse complement strand
CGCGCGACCACGTGGGACAACGTGGCCGACCTCGCCCGCCGGGTGGAGGCCAACGGCTTCTCCGGCATGCTGTTCACCGAGGGCCACCAGGTGCCGTGGATGAACATCGCGGCGGCGTCGCTGGCGGCGCCGTCGCTGCATTTCTCGACCGGCATCGCGATCGCCTTTGCGAGGAGCCCGATGGTCTCGGCCGAGATCGCCTGGGAGCTGGCGCAGAACACCGGCGGCAAGTTCCGGCTGGGCCTGGGCAGCCAGGTGAAGGCGCATATCGAGCGCCGCTATTCCAGCCAGTGGGACAAGCCCGCGCCGCAGATGAAGGACTACGTGCAGGCGGTGAAGGCCTGCCTCGCCGCGTTCCGCCGCGAGGCCCCGCTCAAGCACGACGGCCGCTACTACAAGATGAACCTGCTGCCCGAGCAGTGGACGCCGCCGCGGCACGACCACGAGGACGTCAAGGTCGACATCTCCGCGGTCGGCCCGATCATGGTGCGGGTCGCGGGCGAAGTGGCCGACGGCATCCACGTCCATCCCATGCATTCGATGCACTACATAAAGAATCGCCTGCTGCCCGGCGTCGCCGAGGGCGCCGCGCGCGCCAACGGCGGCGCGGGGCGCGACCCGAAGGAGGTCGACCTGATCGTGCCGGTGATCGTCGCCGCCGGCGACACGCCGGAAGAGCGCGCCAACCCGATCCAGGAAGCCAAGACCACGATCGGCTTCTACGGCGCCACGCCCAACTACGCCTTCCAGTTCGACGATCT
The DNA here is from genome assembly GCA_963923875.1 of uncultured Alphaproteobacteria bacterium. Classification (GTDB taxonomy): domain Bacteria; phylum Pseudomonadota; class Alphaproteobacteria; order Reyranellales; family Reyranellaceae; genus Reyranella. Next base: position 917 of record CAWUOG010000768.1, on the reverse strand, counting down.
CGGCCATACCGGCCTGCGCGACCAGCTCCGCGACTGCCTGAAGACCAACGACAATGCCCGCGTCCAGACCCTGATCACCGACGAGATCCTCGACCAGTTCGCGGTGGTCGCCCGATGGGACGACGTCGCCGACCGGATGATCGCCCGTTACAAGGGCATCGCCGCGCGGCTGGTGATCTACCTCGCCTCGCACTGGCGCGAGATCGACACGAACACGCTGGCGCGCTGGGGCGAGGTGGCGCGGGCGGTGCGCAAGGCCGCGTAGGGCCCTCGCCAGCCGGCCGCGGCCGGTGCCGTGGCGCGGACGGCCCGGCTGTCGCGAATTGTCAGGCGGCCGGACAGGCCCGCGCCGTATGCTTCTCCTGCTGCGCACCGGAAGACCGTGTGGAGCCAGCGGAACGGCAACAATGCGTGGAAGAACTATGCGTAACGACAAGAAGCGATTTGCGATCCTGGCCGGTGCCCTCGCGGCCTGGCTTGCCGCGACGATTCTGCCCGCAGCCGCGCAGACGGCCGATCCCCTCCCGGCACCCAGCTCTGCTTCGCCCGGTTCCGCCTCCCCCGCTTCTGCCTCACCGGCCGATCCCGAGCCGTGGCGATTCAGCCTGGCGAGCTATGCCTGGCTGATGGGCGTCACCGGCAATGTCGGCGTGCGCGGCCAGCAGGTCGACACCAACGCCAGCTTCATCGACCTGGTGCAGAAGTCGAACACGCTGTTCGGCCTGATGGGCTATGCCGAAGCCGACAAGGGCCCCGCCGGACTCTATCTCGACCTGATCTACACCAAGCTGAATTTCTCGGCGTCGCAGACTGCCTACCGCAATCCCCTGCCCGCGCTGCGCATCTCGGCCAACGCCTATGCCGCGGCGTCGTACCAGCTCTTCATCGCCGAGATGGGCGGCGTCTACGAACTCGCC
>CAWUOG010000767.1:0-1682 GCA_963923875.1 uncultured Alphaproteobacteria bacterium | reverse complement strand
GAGGCGATGACGTCGTCGGCCGTCATCTTGCGGCCGTTGTGGAAATATGCGTCGTCGCGCAGCTTGAAGGTATGGACCAGGCCGTCGGCCGATGTGGATACTGACGTGGCGAGCTCGAGCGCCAGCTTGTTGTTGGCCGAGTCCCAATTGTAGAGCGTGCGATTGATCGCCTTGCCGACGATCTCGTCGGTGGCGCGCGGCGTCGTATGCAGATCCAGGCTGCCGAAGCTTGCGGCGTAGGGTGAGGTGAAGCGGATCGTGCCGCCCTTGCGCGGCGTGTCCTGCGCCTGAATGCCGCCTGACCAGGCGGCCGCCAAAATGGCCACCGCGCCCGCCAACCAAACCTGATTGCGCATCATCGTACCCCTCTTGAACATCGGCATCGGACGGCATTCCATAGTGCCGGACGCCTCCATGCAAGAGGGGCGTGCAAGGGGAATGCCGAATGAGCACGCTGCCCAATTGCCTCCTGATCGTGACGGCCGAAGTCGATGAATCGGTCGAGGCCGACTGGAACCGCTGGTACGACGAGGTGCATCTGCCCGACGCCCTGTCCTGCCCGGGCGTGAAATCCGGCCGCCGCTACGTCACCGCCGGCGAAGTCTCCGAAAGCGACCGTGGCCGGAGCCGGCGCAGCGCCAGGAAGCTCTACACCACGGTCTATGAACTGGACTCGCCCGCCGCGGTGACGACCCGGGAGTTCGCTGCCATGCGCGGCTGGGCACAGTTTGCCCCGCATGTGCGCTCGCAAACCCGGGTCGTGACCCTCGTGAAATAGGCCGGAACGCCCGTTCAGTCGTCGCTGCGCCGCTTGCGCGGCCTGGGGCGCTCCCAGACGACGCCCGGATATCCCTTCAGCGGCACCAGCTTCTGGCCTCGGTAGGTCCAGTCGCGCATCTGATCGATGTGGCGGTGGTAGCGCGGCTCGCGTCCGGTCCGGGTCTCGAACAGGGCCCGCGGCAGGTCGACCATGCGCGAGGTCGGCCGGCGCTCGTATTGCACCGGCGTGCCGCAGCGGGCGCAGAACGTCCGAACCGAGCCGGTCTTGTCATCCTCGAAGCGGCCGAGGCTTCGCTTGCCCTTGGCGATGCGCACGTTCTTGCGCCAGCAGCCGACATAAGTCGCGTAGGCCGCGCCATGTGCCACGCGGCTGGCTTCGGAGTGGTCGTGCCAGGCCCAGAAGGCCGGATACTTGAACTCGATTTCGATCGTGCCGCACAGGCATCGACCGCGGACGATTCCACGGCGGCCTGACTTACTGTCTTCGTCTGCTGCGTTCACACGGGAACGCAGTAGCCATCGCGCCGCGGATCGCATCCACCGGTGAAGGTGCCGGTCGCGGGATCGACCGCAACGCCCTGCATGCCGCCGACCTTCATGGTCCAGTCGGGGCCGCTCGAGAGGGCATGGCCGCGTTCGCGCAGCTCGGCATGCACCTTGGCATCGACGCGGGTCTCGAGCGTCACCTCGCGGCCGTCGGTGAGACGCGCACGCGGCGCTTCGATCGCCTGCTGGATCGGCAGGCCGTAGTCGACGTACTGCACGAAGGCCTGAGGCTGCGTTTGCAGGATGCCGTAGCTGCCCGGCGTCCCGAGCGCCAGCACCGGCTTGCCGTTCTGCGTCACGATCGAGGGCGCCACGCAGACCGGCATGATCTCGCCGGGCCTGACGCGGTTGGGACT
>CAWUOG010000766.1:0-1687 GCA_963923875.1 uncultured Alphaproteobacteria bacterium | reverse complement strand
TGATACCGCCAGTAGATCAAATTATGGCGGCATTCGGCACCCGGCCGGGCGTGGTTGGAAATCTCGTAGGCCGGCAGTCCTGCGGAGGCCAGGCGCTCTTGCGTCAGTTCGAAAAGGTGGGCCGCGGTCTCCTCGTCCGGAAGCGCAAAAGTGCCGCGTGCGTGGTCAGTGAAGAAGCGCGTGCCGCGCTCGATCGTGAGCTGATAGACCGACAGATGCTCGCCGGCCAGCTTGAGCGCAGTTTTCAGTTCGCTGTCCCATGCCTCTACGGACTGACCTGGCCGGGCGTAGATGAGGTCGAACGAGGTACGACGAAAATGGCGTTGCGCCGTGCGAAGCGCGCTCAACGCTTCGTCGGCGGAATGCTCGCGACCGAGGAATTTCAGTGCTGCGCCGTCGAGTGCCTGTACGCCGAGCGACAGGCGGTTGACACCGGCCTCGGCCAGCGCGGCGAAGCGGCTGGCCTCGACCGAAGTCGGATTGGCTTCGAGAGTGACTTCCAGGTCGGGGGCCACCTCCCACAGCGCGCGGGCGCGGGCGATCAATGCCGCCACCGTCTCCGGTTCCATCAGCGACGGCGTGCCGCCGCCGAAGAACATCGTCTCCAGACGCCGGCCTCCATTTCCACTGGGCGCTTCGAGAGCGGCGTAGTCGAGCTCGGCCAGAAGGGCCTTGCGCCAGCGCCTCTGGTCGATGCCGTCGCGCACATGGGAATTGAAATCGCAGTACGGGCACTTCGACTTGCAGAATGGCCAATGGACATAGACGCCCAGCGGAGCGGCGGTCGCCATCACCTGAAGCAGGCTTCCACCAGCAGACGGAAGGCGCGACCGCGATGACTGATCGCGTTCTTCTCGTCCTCGCTCATCTCGGCCGTGGTGCGCCGTTCGCCGATCGGCTGGAAACAGGGGTCGTATCCGTGTCCGTTGGTGCCGCGGGGCGGCCAGACGATGCTGCCATCGCAGGTCCCGTGCACCAGCTCGACATGATCGTCGGGCCAGGCCAGTGCCAGCACGCAGTGAAACGTGGCAGCCCGCGCGGCTTCTGTGTCGGGCACGGCACGGCGGGAGAATTCGTCCTGGATGCGCCGCATCGCCACCATGGCGCTGCGCTCGGGTCCCTCCCAATCGGCGCTGTAGACGCCCGGCTGATCGTCGAGGGCCGCGACGCTGATGCCGGAATCGTCGGCCAGCGCCGGCAGGCCGCTGCCGCGGCAGGCCGCCAGGGCCTTGAGCGTCGCGTTCTGCTCGAAGGTGGTGCCGGTTTCTTCCGGCGCCGTCAGCCCCAGCTCTCCCGCCGAGACGATCTCGATGCCCAACGGCCCCAGTAGCGACCCGAGCATGCTGCGAATCTCGGCCGCCTTGCCGCGATTGTGGGTCGCGACGACCAGCTTTTTGCCGTCGAAGCGGCGCGCCATCAGTCCCTTCCGCCGATCATCGGCCGATCGCCCTCATCGCCCGATCGCAAGCCGCTGTAGCCGCGTGAGTTCGGCGACGCCTTTCTTGGCCAGCCCCAACAGCTCCATGAACTGCGGTTCCGAGAAGGGCCGGTCCTCGGCCGTGCCCTGGACCTCGACGATGCCGCCGTCGCCGGTCAGCACGAAATTGGCGTCGGCCTGTGCCTTGGAGTCTTCCGGGTAGTCGAGATCGAGCACGGCCACGCCTTCCCAGAGGCCGCACGAGACGGC
>CAWUOG010000765.1:0-1688 GCA_963923875.1 uncultured Alphaproteobacteria bacterium | reverse complement strand
GGGCCGCTGCGCGGCGTAAAGGTCGTTTCCTGTTCCACGGCCCAGGCCGGGACGGTCCCCTACATGCTGATGGCCGATCTCGGCGCCGACGTGATCAAGATCGAGGCGCCCAACGGCGGCGATCCTTCGCGGCGCATGACGGTGCTGCCGGGCAAGGGCAGCACCTTCTTCGAGACCAACAATCGCGGCGTGAAGAGCGTCACGCTCAACCTCAAGACGCCGGAGGGCAAGGCGATCCTGCACAGGCTGGTCGCGAAGGCCGACATCTTCGGCCAGAACTTCAGGCCCGGCGCGGCCGAGAAGAACGGCTTCGGCTGGGAAGAGCTCCGGAAGATCAACCCGAAGCTCGTGTACGTCTCGATCTCCGGTTACGGGACCAAGGGCCCCAACGGCCATCTGCCGGGCACCGATTCGATGGCGCAGGCGCTGGGCGGCATTGCCGAGGCCTATGCGACGCCGGGCCAGCGCATGAAGACGGGCATCGCCTCGGTGGCCGACGAATCGACCGCGATGCTGGCCTTCGGCGGTGCGCTTGCCGCGCTGACCCATGCCCGCGCCACCGGCCAGGGCCAGAAGATCGAACTGTCGCTGCTCGGCTCGCTGGTGCGACTGCTGGGCTGGACCTTCACGACGACGATGTGGCGCAACCAGAACCCGGTCACCGGCCAGGCCCGCGTCACCGGCACGCGCGAGCGGCCGGGCATCAGCGCGTCGTTCAACGATCGCGACGGCAAGCCCCTGGTCTTCCAGCTCACCGGCCCGGAGGACTGGAAGGACGCCATGAGTTCGCTGGGCTTCCACGAGCGCATCACGGCGGCGGGCTTCGAGGATCTCGGCGTCATCATCGACAACGACGCCAAGCGCGAGGAACTGCTGGCGCTGCTCGACGGCTTGTTCGCGACGGGCACCCGCGACGACTGGGTGGCGCGGCTGCGTGGCGCCGACATCGTCTCGGCGCCGATCAACACCATGCTCGAGGCGAGCAACGATCCGGACGTGATCGCCAACGGCCATGTCACCCATGTCGACCATCCCCGGCACGGCAAGCTCAAGGTACACGGCACGCCCTGGCGCTTCTCCGAGACGCCGGCCCGGCCCGGGATTGCGCCGGAGCTGGGCGAACACAACGATGCGACGCTGGGCGAACTGGGCTACGGCGCTGCCGAGATTGCCGACTTCAAGAAGCGCGGCGTGATCTGAGGGGAGACGAGACGTGAAGCTTGCAACGGTCGAGATCGGGAACGGGACGCGCGTGGCCGTGGTCGAGGAGGGGCGCGCCGTACGGCTGCTGCCTGAGACCGCCGGCACGCTGCTGGAGATCGTCGAGCGGCAGGCGTCGCTGGACGAGCTGCTGAAGGGCGCCACGTCGGTCTGGGGGCCGGCGCGGTTCGTGGCGCCGATCGGCCGGCCGCGGCGCAATATCTTCTGTGTCGGCAAGAACTATCACGAGCATGCGCAGGAGTTCGCCAAGTCGGGCTTCGATTCGAGTGCCGCCTCGGGCGCGATCCCGGACGCCCCGATCGTCTTTTCAAAGGTGCCGGACTGCGTGGTCGGCCCGGACGACGCCGTCGAGTTCGACCCGTCGGTGTCGACGGCGATCGACTACGAGGGCGAGCTGGCCGTCATCATCGGCACGCCCGGCCGCAAGATCGCCAGGGCGGACGCGCTGAAGCACGTCTGGGGCTACA
>CAWUOG010000764.1:0-1696 GCA_963923875.1 uncultured Alphaproteobacteria bacterium | reverse complement strand
TCAAGTACGTGCCTCTGACGGCGCAGCAGCGCTTCACCGCGTTGCAGTCGGGCGAAGTCGACATCCTGTCGAACAACACCACCGAGACCCTGACGCGCGACACCGCACTCGGCCTCGATTTCACGGCCATCACCTATTATGACGGCCAGGGCTTCATGGTGAACAAGAAGCTCGGCGTGAAGAGCGCCAAGGAACTGAACGGCGCCACCGTGTGCGTCGCTCCGGGCACGACGACCGAACTCAACCTCGCGGACTATTTCCGCGGCCAGAAGATGAGCTTCAAGCCCGTGGTCATCGAGAAGGTCGAGGAAATCCGCGCTGCGTTCTTCTCCGGCCGTTGCGACGTCTACACCACGGACGCCTCGGGCCTCTACGCCACCCGCGCCGCCAATGTGCCGCCGCCGGCCAAGGCCGACGATTTCGTCATTCTGCCGGAGATCATCTCCAAGGAGCCGCTCGCCCCGGCCGTGCGCCACGGCGACCAGCAATTTGCCGACATCGTGCGCTGGAGCCAGTTCGCAATGCTGGAGGCCGAAGAGTACGGCATCACCTCGAAGAACGTCGACGAGATGCTGAAGAGCGAGAACCCGACGATCAAGCGCATCCTCGGCGTCACGCCGGGCATGGGCAAGGCGCTGGGTGTCGACGAGAAGTGGGTCTACAGCATCGTCAAGCAGGTCGGTAACTACGGCGAGAGCTTCGACCGCAACGTCGGCTCGGGCAGCCCGCTCAAGATCGACCGCGGCCTGAACAAGCTGTGGACCCAGGGCGGCCTGCAGTACGCCCCGCCGATCCGCTGATCGTTCGACCGATACGGGAAACCTCCGGCGTTTGCCGCCACGCCTGCCGAGGCAGCCGCGGTTGCAAGCGCCGGAATCCCACCTACACTCGCGCAAAACGCGACAAGCAAAAGAATAAGCAGGGGAATCAAAGGCATGGCGGTCCAATCGATCGGATCCTCGACGCGCGCGAAAGTGGCGCCCTGGAACGACCCGGTCATCAGAGGATGGGTCTTCCAGATCGTGGTCGTGGGCCTGGTCGGTCTGCTCGCCTGGTATCTCGTCTCCAACACCCTCGACAACCTCGCCCGCCAGAAGATCGCGTCGGGCTTCCACTATCTCGAGCGCGAGGCCGGCTTCGAGATCGGCGACACGATGATCGAGTACTCGCCGGCCAGCACCTATGCTCGCGCCATCCTGGTCGGCCTGCTCAACACGCTGAAGGTCGCCGTGCTGGGTATCATCATGGCGACCATCCTCGGCACCCTGATCGGCGTCGGCCGGCTGTCGCCGAACTGGCTGCTGTCGCGCATCTGCGAATGGTACGTCGAGTGCTTCCGCAATGTGCCGCTGCTGCTCTGGCTTTTCCTGATCTATAAGTTGATCAGCGAGGCATTTCCCGGCCCCCGCCAGGCTATCAACCTCCTCGACTCCTTCTTCCTCTCCAACCGCGGTCTCTATTTCCCGGTGCCGCTGGCCGATCCGGTCCACAAATGGATGGGGCTCGGCCTGCTGGTCGGTATCTCGGGCGCCTGGGTCCTGCACCGTTGGGCCCGCAAGCGTCAGGAGGCGACCGGCCAGCCCTTCCCGTCGATCCTAGCGGGTTTCGGCGTGGCGCTGGGCGTGCCCGCCCTGATTTGGGTTCTGGGCGGCGCGCCGCATCACATGAGCTGGCCCGAACTCAAGGGCTTCAACTT
>CAWUOG010000763.1:0-1698 GCA_963923875.1 uncultured Alphaproteobacteria bacterium | reverse complement strand
CCGCAGAGCTTCCATGTCGATCGAGCCGCCGCCGAGCAGTCGATGTTCGGCGGCATCATCGCCTCGGGCTGGCATGTCGCGTCCAAGATGATGCGGCTGTTCGTCGACAACTACGTCGACCATCGCACGGCGCTGGGCTCGCCCGGCCTCGACGAGTTGCGCTGGCTGAAGCCGGTGCGGCCGGGCGACACGCTGACCGGCGTGGTCGAGTGCGCCGAGAAGGTGCCGTCACGCAGCAAGCCGCATTTCGGCGTAATCCACGAGCGCTGGACGGTGACGAACCAGAAGGGTGAGGTCGTCATGACGACCAAGGGCATCAACATGGTGAAGCGGAGACCGGCATGAGCGGCCACGGTGCGGCGAAGGGGCGGGCGGTCAGGGGCCTCGACCATGTCGTGGTCATGGTCGACGGCATCGATGCTGCGCAGGCGGCCTACGAGAGACTCGGCTTTCAGGTCCAGCCGCGCGGCTTCCACCGCAAGCTCGGCACGGCCAATCACCTGATGATCTTCGACACCGACTACTTCGAGATCCTGGGGATCGTCGAGGACACGGAGTTCAATGCCGAGCGACGCGAATGGCTGAAGAACGGCGGCGGGCTCGCCAACGTCGCGCTGGCGACCGACGGCGCCGATATTTCCTTCGAAGCCTTCAGGAAGGCGGGCCTCAATCCCGATGCGCCGCTGTTCTTCGATCGCGCGGTCGAAGTTGCGGGCAAGACCGAGCACGCCCAGTTCCGTACCGTGCGCATCCCCAAGACCAACATGCCGGTGGTGGGGTTTTTCGTCTGCGAGCACATCACGCCACAATTCGTCTATCGACCCGAATGGGCCAGACATCCCAATGGCGCGCGCGGCATTGCGGGCGTCACCGTGATTGCCGAACAGCCCGCGAAGTGGATTCCCGAGCTTGAGAAGTATTTCGGTGCGGGTTCCGCGCGGCGTGACGGCAACGGGGTCGTGGTCGACACCGGCACGCAGCCGATCCGCTACCTGACTCGCCAGGACTACGCCGCGCGCTATCCGGGCATCGTGCCAGTGCGTCCGGGCGACCATCCGGCGCTGCTTGGCGTGCGGGTCGCCAGCCTCCCCGCCTGCGAGGCCTTATTGAAGAAGAATGGCGTGAAGATCATGAAGCCCGATGCCGGCCGGCTGCTGGTGCCGCCGTCGGAGGCCGCGCATCTCACCCTCGAATTCGTCGAGCGCTAAGGGAGTGTCGAGACCGTGACTTTCGATCTGACGGACCGGCGGATTTACGGATTCGCCACCGACGAACACCTGCGCTTTGCCGACCTCGATGCCAACGGACACATCAACAATGGCGCCTTCATCGAGCTGCTGGAGAACGCGCGTGTGTCATACCTGCGTCAGATCGTGCGCTCGGGGCTGCCGCGATTTCGGCTGGTCATCGGGCGCATCGAAGCCGATTTCAAGCGCCAGATGTTCTATCCCGGCACCGCCACGGCCTGCGCTCGCCTCATCGAGGCGCACGAGCGTAAGGTCGTGATCGGCCAGGCGCTGTTCGATGGCGAGGGCCACTGCACTGCGGTCCAGAAGGTCATCATGGTGTCGCTCGACGAGCAGACACACCGCAGTACGCCGTTCGATGCCGCCGTGCGCGCCGCGCTCGAACGCTATGCTTCCTCCAAGGACGGATTGACCGCATGACCCAGTCGCTCGTTCCCGAAGGCTTCCGCCA
>CAWUOG010000762.1:0-1703 GCA_963923875.1 uncultured Alphaproteobacteria bacterium | reverse complement strand
TGGTCGCGTCGGGCCTGGTCGACCGGCCGTCGGTCAGCCACTACCGGCTGGCCGCGCACCTGCTGCTGGCGGTGGCGCTTTATTCCTACACGGTGTGGCTGATCCTCGAACTGGGTCGCACGACACCACGCCTACGCGATCCGAAGACGGCACGCAAAGCGGGCGCCCTGATCGCCTTCGTGTTCGTGGTGATGACCTTCGGCGCCTTCATGGCGGGTCTGCGCGCCGGCACCTCACACTCCACCTTCCCGACCATGTCGGGATACTGGATCCCGCCCGGCCTGTTCGACCTCACGCCATGGTGGATCAACATCTTCGAGAACGGCACGACCATCCAGTTCATCCATCGCTGGCTCGCCAAACTGCTGGTGCTGGGCGTGCTGGCGCTGCTGATCCGCGCGCGCCGGCCGGAAGTCTGGCTCGCCGCTGCAGTGGCCATGATGCAGCTCGGCCTCGGAATCGCCACGATCCTGAGCGGAGTGGACATCGCGCTCGCGACGATGCATCAGGCCGGCGCAGTTCTGCTGCTGACCGTCCTGATCGTCGTTCGCCACAGGTCACTTGGCTGAGCGCAAACGCTTCTTGCAGAGAGATACCCCGGCTATGGTCGCCTGATGGCGGGCCCACGAATCCTGGCAGCTAGCACCCTCGTCGCCGTTGGCGCGGCGGCGGCGCTCGCCTTCGTGACCATTCATCCGCCGCCGCTCAAGACCAAGGTGCGTGGCCCGAAAGGTGGAATGTCTGCCGCCGTTGCCGCCCCGCCGACGCCGCCGGCCGCCTCGACCCCCGCCCCGCCGACTTCGATGTCGACGCCGACACCCGCGCCGGCTCCCGATCCGGCAACCAGCGAGTCGCCCAGGGAACCGGACTTCAATGCAGCATCGCTGCGGGCCCGCGCCGAGGCGAAAGATATCCCGGCAATGGAGGAACTCGGCCGGCGCCTGATCCAGGGCCAAGGGCTCGTGAAGGATCCGCTGGCCGGCGCCGGGTGGCTGCTGCGTGCCGCCGAGGCGGGCTCGGCGCAGTCGGCGTTCAATATCGCGGTGATGTACGAGCGTGGTTTCGTGGTCGAGCGCGATTCGACCAAGGCCGCGCAATGGTACCGCAAAGCCGCCGACGCCGGCCTTGCCGCTGCCAAGCACAACCTCGCGCTGCTGCTGCGCGACGGCAAAGGCGTGGCGCGCGACGGCAAGGCCGCGGTCGACCTGCTGATGTCGGCGGCCCGCCAAGGCATGGCGGCATCGATGTTCATTCTGGGCGACATCTTCGAGCGCGGCGATGCAGCGCCGCGCGACCCGACGGCAGCGCTGGCCTGGTTCGCCATTACCGGTGAATTCGAGCGCCAGACCGGCCGAGGCGACGACACCGCGCTCGCCAAATCCGCTGCCCAGCGTGCCGCCGGCCTGCAACGCACACTGACGCCCGAAGAGCTGAAGCAGGCGCAGGATCTCGCGCAGGCGGAGTTCAAGCGCATCGTCGAAGCACTGGCGCCGCCCAAGCCTGAGCCGAACACGGCCGAGCCGAACAAATCCGCACCGGCGGCATCGGAACTGTCCGTCGCCGCCGCGCCCCCCACGCCCAAGTCCCAGCCGAAGCCTGACGACGGCATCGCGCCCTGGCCCAACGGAGCCGTCGACCAGGTGCGCGCCACGCAGCAGGCGCTGCTCGACCTCGACCTTCTGCGGGACAAGCCCGACGGCAAT
>CAWUOG010000761.1:0-1703 GCA_963923875.1 uncultured Alphaproteobacteria bacterium | reverse complement strand
GAAGACATCGCCGGCGCAATCTTCACGCCCGATACGCTGGCGCGCGCCAAGGCCAAGGGGCGCAACCCTCTAGCCATGCTCGACGACAACGACGGCCACGGCTTCTTTGGTCTGCTGGGCGACTCCCTAGTCACCGGCCCGACGCGCACCAATGTCAACGACTTCAGAGCCACTCTGGTGGTGCCATGACCGTGTTTTCAGGCTCCTGCCACTGCGGCGGCATCACGATCGCCCTCGCTTCGGACCAAAAGCCCGCGGAGATGCGGATCGGGCGATGCGGCTGCACTTTCTGTCGACGTCATGGCGCCCGAACGATGGGTGACCCGGTGGGGTCTGTGGAATTTCGTGGTAACGTCAACCGATATCGATTCGGCCTTGGCATCACCGACTACCTGCTCTGCCCCAAGTGCGGTGCCTATGTCGGGGCCATAATGGAAGATGAAGGCCGCATCATCGGCATCGTGAACGTCAACTCGCTCGATATCCGCGATTCCTTCGACCCCGCCCCGCCCCTTCACCATTATGATGGGGAAGACGTGGAACACCGGCGCAAAAGGCGCCGAAAGTTCTGGATGAAGGCAACACTGATCGCCTAACGTCCCACCATGGCAATACTGGGCGTCATCGCCGACGATTTCACCGGCGCCACCGATATCGCGGGCATGCTGGTCAAGGGTGGCATGCGAACCATCCAGACGATCGGCGTGCCGGCTAAAGGCACAATTCCGGATGACGTCGATGCCGTGGTCGTGGCGCTCAAGAGCCGCTCGATCGCCGCCGGGGAAGCGATCGAGCAGTCGCTCGCCGCACTGAAGGCGCTTAAGGACGCAGGCTGCGTCCGATTCTTCTTCAAGTACTGCTCGACCTTCGACTCGACCGATGCCGGCAATATCGGTCCCGTCGGAGATGCACTGATCGATGTGCTGGGGATCCAGCAGGCGATCTACTGCCCCGCCTTCCCCGAGAATGGCCGCACCATCTTCTTCGGCCATCTTTTCGTCGGCGACATCCTGCTGTCGGACTCGCACATGCGGCACCACCCGCTCAATCCGATGACCGATTCGAGCCTGGTGCGTGTGCTGGCACGGCAAACAAGACACAAGGTCGGGCTGGTGCCGCTCAGGCAAGTGCAGTCAGGCTCCGACACCCTGCGCACCGCCCTCGACAAGCTGGCGCTCGACAGCGTGCGCCATGTCGTGGTCGATGCCGTAGCCGATACCGATCTTGGCATCATCGGCGAAGCCGTCGGTGACGACGTATTGGTTACCGGCGGCTCGGGCGTCGCGCTTGGCTTGCCGGCCGCCTATCGTCGCCGCGGATTGATAACGCACCGAACGGGCGCCGATACGCTGCCGAAGATCGACGGGCCCTCGGCCGTGCTTTCGGGTTCGTGCTCGGCCGCGACACTTGGCCAGATAGCAGCCTTCAAGGGAGCGCACCTCGTCCTAGACACTGACGCGATCTGCCGTGGCGAGGACATCGCCGGCAAGGCGATGGCATGGGTAAAGGACAATCTCGGCAACGGACCAATCCTTCTGTCGGCAAGCGACAAGCCCGATGCGGTGAAGGCGCTGCAGACGAAATACGGTGTCGAAAAATCGAGCCACGCGATCGAAAAGACGATGGCTGCCCTCGCCCGTGGGCTGGTTGTCGCCGGCGTCAATCGGCTGGTCGTCGCCGGGGGAGAAACCTCCGGCGCCGTG
>CAWUOG010000760.1:0-1704 GCA_963923875.1 uncultured Alphaproteobacteria bacterium | reverse complement strand
GGCATCGACTTCAATTACGTGAGCAACGGCAACCAGGCGCTGCTGCTGATCGTGATCGCCGCCGTGTGGAACCAGATCAGCTACAATTTCCTGTTCTTCCTCGCTGGCCTGCAGTCGATCCCGAAGTCGTTGATCGAGGCCGCCGCGATCGACGGCGCGGGGCCGGGCAAGCGCTTCTGGGACATCGTCTTTCCGCTGCTCTCGCCGACCGGCTTCTTCCTGCTGGTGGTGAACATCATCTACGCCTTTTTCGGCACGTTCGGCGTGGTCGATTCGCTGACCAAGGGCGGTCCAGGCCAGTCGACCACCATCCTGGTCTACAAGGTCTACAACGACGGTTTCCGGGGTCAGGATCTCGGCGGCTCCTCCGCCCAGTCGGTGATCCTGATGATCGTGGTCATCCTGCTGACCTTCGTGCAATTCCGCTTCATTGAGCGGCGGGTGCATTACTGATGCCCAGGTTCGTCGCATGGTAGAGAATCGCCCCTATCTCACCTTTATCAGCCACTTCGTGGTGCTGCTCGGCGTGGCGATCGTGGCCTTCCCGGTCTGGATGACGTTCGTCGCCTCGACGCACGATCAGCAGACGATGCTGCGGTCGCCGATCCCGCTGCTGCCGGGGCCCTACCTGATCGAGAACTACCGGCAGGTGCTGGTCGAGGGCTACGGCCGGGTCGGCAACGTCCCGACCTGGCTGACCCTGTTCAACAGTCTGGTGATGGCGCTCGGCGTGGCGTTCGGCAAGATCCTGATCTCGATCATCTCGGCCTTCGCCATGGTCTATTTCCGCTTTCCGCTGCGCATGGCCTGCTTCTGGGCGATCTTCGTCACCCTGATGCTGCCGGTCGAGGTCCGCATCGTGCCGACCTATGGCGTGGTCGCCGCTCTCGGCATGCTCGATTCCTACTCCGGCCTGATCATTCCGATCATCGCCTCCGCGACCGCGACCTTCCTGTTCCGGCAGTTCTTCCTCAGCGTGCCTGACGAACTGGCCGAGGCCGCCCGCGTCGACGGCGCCTCGCCGATGCGCTTCTTCTGGGACATCCTGCTGCCGATGAGCCGCACCTCGATCGCGGCGCTGTTCGTCATCCAGTTCATCTACGGCTGGAACCAGTATCTCTGGCCGTTGCTGATCACCACCAAGGAAGGCTTCTACACCGTCGTCATGACGGTCTCGCGCCAGGCCAACGTGGTCGACAACGTGCCGCAATGGAACCTGCTGATGGCCATGGCGATGCTCGCCATGCTGCCGCCGGTGCTGGTGGTGATCTTCATGCAGCGCCAGTTCGTGCGCGGCCTGGTCGAAACTGAAAAGTAGGCGAGACGGAGAAACAGGGGCATGGCCCAGGTCCACCTGCGCGGCGTCAAGAAGAGCTACGACAAGCTCGAGGTCATCCACGGCATCGACATGGAGATCGCCGACGGCGAATTCATCGTCATCGTCGGTCCCTCCGGCTGCGGCAAGTCCACCCTGCTGCGCATGGTGGCAGGGCTGGAGCGCATCACCGGCGGCGAGGTGGCGATCGGCGACCGCGTCGTCAACAACCTGGAGCCCAAGGATCGCGACATCGCGATGGTGTTCCAGAACTACGCGCTCTACCCGCACATGAGCGTGTACCAGAACATGGCCTACGGCCTGAAGATCCGTAAGCTGGTCAAGGAAGAGATCGACCTGCGCGTGCGCAAGGCGGCCAGGATCCTCGA
>CAWUOG010000759.1:0-1712 GCA_963923875.1 uncultured Alphaproteobacteria bacterium | reverse complement strand
GTTTGCCCTGCACCAGGTCGGCATGGTCGAGCAGATAGCGGGCGATCGCCTGGCCGCCCGGCCAGCAGAAGGCCCAGTAGGGCGGATCGACGTTCTGCTCTTCCAGCCACGCCTCGGTCGCCTGCCAGATCGGAACGTATTCGCTGGCCAGCCAAAGCTTGAACTCCGGGACCATCGCCGGTGTCTCGAGCGCGGTGTTGCGCCGGATGAAGCCTTCCGGATCGTCGGGCAGGCGGGCCATCAGTGCAGGTGTCCGACGACCATCGCCAGCAGGAGCAGCCAGCCGATACCGGCGTTGGCCTTGAACTTGGCCAGACAGTCGGCCTGGTCGTTCGGCTTCAGCGTCACGATCTGCCAGCCGAAGTGCACCGCCACGGCCAGCATCACGGCGAAATAGGGAAGCTTCAGGCCGCCCAGCAGGCCGGCTGCGGTCCACAGGCTGAGCGCCAGCACGGCGAACAGCGACAGCCAGCGCCGCGGCGCACCCGCGAAGCGGCGCGCGGTCGAGCGCACGCCCACGATCGCATCGTCGCGCTGGTCCTGCATGGCGTAGATCGTGTCATAGACCAGGGTCCAGGCGACGCCGCCGAAATAGAGCGCTACGGTCGCCCAGGAAAGCGTGCCAGTGACGCCGGCATATCCGACCAATGCGCCCCAGTTGAAGGCGAGGCCGAGCACGACCTGCGGCCAGAAGGTGAAGCGCTTCATCGCCGGATAGATCGCGACCAGCACCAGCGACAGCAGCGCCACGCCGCCCGCGAACTTGTTGAGCTTGAACAGGATCAGCACGGCGACCAGGCTCTGCAGGATCATCCAGATCAGGGCGTTCCTGAGGGTCACCTCGCCCGCGGGCAGCGGCCGGTTGCGTGTGCGTTCGACCTGGGCGTCTATCTTGCGGTCGACGATGTCGTTCCAGGTGCAGCCCGCGCCGCGCATGGCCAGCGCCCCGATTGCGAACAGCGCCATCCAGCCTGCCAGGCGGCCCCATTCCGGCGCGGCCCCCAGCGCTGCCGACCACCAGCAGGGGAACATCAGCAGCCAGATGCCGATCGGCCGATCCCAGCGCGCCAAACGGCCATAGGGCCGCGCCCATGGCGGCAGGTAGCGCAGGGTCCAGTGCTGGAGATTGATGTCGGTGAAGCCCGATGCTGGCGTGTCGGCAGCCATGTCGGCATCATGGCCGCATGAGCGTGACGCGTCTATTCGTCGAGGCGGACCTGTCCGAAGGGGCGGAGATCGCCCTGAGCGAGGCACAGGCGCATCACCTGCGCCACGTGATGCGGCGAGCCGAGGGCGCGCCGCTGCTGCTGTTCAACGGCCGCGACGGCGAATGGCGCGGCAGGCTCGGGCTGTCCGGAAAGAAGGCGGCCCATGCGAGCGTCGGTGCGCGCACCCGCGAGCAGACGGCCGAGCCCGACCTGTGGCTGTGCTTCGCGCCGATCAAGCGTGCGCGCATTGACCTGATTGCTGAAAAGGCGACCGAACTCGGCGTCGCGGTTCTGCAGCCGGTCCTGACGCAGCATACGGCGGTCGAGCGCGTGAACGTCGAGCGCCTGCAGGCTCATGCAATCGAGGCGGCGGAGCAGACCGAGCGCCTCACCGTGCCGCAGGTCAGGGCGCCGATCGACCTGATGAAGCTCCTCGGCGCCTGGCCGCCGGGCCGGCGCCTGCTGATGTGCGATGAGACCGGCGGCGGCCAGCCGATCGCGGAG
>CAWUOG010000758.1:0-1712 GCA_963923875.1 uncultured Alphaproteobacteria bacterium | reverse complement strand
TGGCCATTCGCCGGTGTGATAGATCGGCCCTTGGAAATCTTCGAGGCCCTTGAAGTGCGGACGGTTCGGTGCCGATAGGCAGCCGACCGCCATGATGCAGAACTTCGCGCTCACCTTGTCGCCGCGGTCCGTCTCGACACGCCAGCAATTTTCCACCTCGTCGAAAGTCGCCGCAGTCAAGCGCGTATCGAAAACTATGTGACGACGGAGATCGAAGCGGTCGGCAACGTGGTTAGCGTAAGAGAGGATCTCAGACTGCGGCGCATACTTTTCCGACCAGTTCCACTCTTGGTCGAGCTCCTCCGAAAATGAGAATGAGTACTGCATGCTTTCGACATCACAACGAGCACCCGGATAGCGGTTCCAGTACCATGTTCCACCCACGCCACCACCGGCTTCATACACACGCGCCGAAAAGCCAAGCCCGCGCAGGCGATGCAACATGTACATGCCGGCAAATCCCGCTCCCACGACAATGGCATCGAATACAGAGCCAACTTCTGCCGGGCGCTCTGGTCGGGTTCCTGTGGCGGCAGTCATGGCTTGGCTTTCCTCCTTGTTGATGCACAGCCCTTCATAAACGGATCCAGAAACGCCGGGTCAGTCTCGGGCGATCATGAATGAAAAGAAGCGTGATCAATTTAGTAGAACCACACTCCGGAAGTATCGCTCCCGGCACTTTCGCCGCGCAACCGGTTCCGACTGACGGTTGATTGCAGCTTGGCTAGCAGCCATTCGCTCACCCGCACCCAGCGCCAGCGCCTGGAGACGTTCCTTCCGGCGATCGCGACGCGCCTTCTTTTGTCCGACCAACAGGACCAGCCGGTTGCCGCGGGCGACGTACCCGAGAAGGTACCTGTTGCCCGGTCGACTTTGAGCCATGAAGGAAGCGGCGAGCCGTTGGCCAAGATCGCGCTGCAGGTAACTCATCACCAGAACATGGCCGTGGCGGGTTTCGCGATCCTCTTCCCGCCAGACTTCAACAGGGACGGCGACAATATTGTTGTGGTCGCTGGCAGACGCCGCCGAGACTTATCTTGCCACGCGAAGCAGCGCCGCGATTGCCTGGCGCAGCCGCGGCGCCTGCGCGGGCTGCAGCAGGGAGCCGCCGAATCGCGGATTGATCTCGAAGACCTGAACGTCGCCGTTCTCCCTCATCTTGTAGTTGACGATGCACGGCCCGCCAAAGGCGAGCGGTCGCAGCACGGCCTCGATCTGTTGCAGCACCCCGGGCGCCGCCTCGATCGTACGCCGATCCTTGTCATTGTCTTCCGTCTTGACGACTGCGGGACCGGCCATCGTGGAGACGAAGGTCCAATGCCAGGTGATCCGGCCGCGATCGGCGACGCAGAACGTCGCGTATTCGAGTTCACCCAGCACCAGTGCCTGCAGAAGATACGGGCGGCCGGCAAACACCGGGGTCCTGAGGATGTCGTCCAGATGGCGCCGCGAGGCGGCAACTTCGATGCCGACGCTTCCGGACAGATCGAGACGCTTCACCACGCACGGAAAGGTCGCGTCTTCCGGACACGCGTAACAAGGCGGACAGTATCGATCGAGGCCATTGCTCTCGATATAGGACTGGAATTCCCGCTTGTTGTTCAGGATGCGCAGCGCGCGCTCGTCCGGGAACAGGCCGCGCCGGGATCGCGCTGCCGCGATCGCATGTTCGCCCTTCATCGGAATGACGACGGCCATCGGGCTGACCAGCG
>CAWUOG010000757.1:0-1713 GCA_963923875.1 uncultured Alphaproteobacteria bacterium | reverse complement strand
ATGTCTCACCCAGGAGGAGCCCACCATGGCGATCAGCTTCCACAATCCGAAGACCGTCTCCTTTTCGGGCAAGTACAGTCTCGCGGCCGAGGTGCCGGCGGGCACGCGGCTGCTCTACGTGTCGGGCCAGGTCGGCACCGCGCCGGACGGCAAGCTGCCGGTCGGCTTCGACGCGCAATGCGAGCAGGTCTGGATGAACATCGGGGAGGTCCTGCGCTCCGCCGTCATGTCCTATAAGGACATCGTCAAGGTCACGGTGTTCCTGACCGACAGCCGCTTCGTCGCGCCCTACCGCGAAGTGCGCGATCGCTTCGTCAAGGACGCGCCGTACCCGGCGTCGACCCTGCTGATCGTGGCCGGCCTCGCCGATCCCGCGATGCTGGTCGAGGTCGAGGTCGTGGCGGCCAAGTGATCTCGCGGTCGCCCCGAGCGGAGCGACTGCGATGACCGACACGCTCAAGGTCGGCCTCGCCCAGCTCAACCCGAAAGTCGGCGACGTCGCGGGCAATCTCGCCAAAGTGCGGGCCGCACGCGCCGAGGCCGGGAAGCAGGGCGCCGACCTTGTGCTGACGACGGAACTGGTCCTCGCGGGATACTTCCCCGAGGACCTGGTGCTGAAGCCCGCCTTCGTGAAGCGCTGCCACGAGGCGGTTGAGGCGCTGCGCGCCGACACGATGGCCGGCGGACCGGCGCTGTTCGTCGCCACGCCGTGGGTCGAGGACGGCAAGCTCTACAACGCCATCGTCGCGCTGCACAAAGGCGAGGTGATCGGCAAGCGCTTCAAGGTCGATCTGCCGAACTACGGCGTGTTCGACGACAAGCGCGTGTTCTCTCCCGGACCGATGCCGGGGCCGCTGGTGTTCGACGGCGTGCGCATCGGCGTGCCGATCTGCGAGGATGTCTGGACCGCCGACGTCGTGGAGTGCATCTCCGAGACTGGCGGCGAGATCCTGCTGGTGCCGAATGCATCTCCCTACGAAATCGGCAAGACCGACACCCGGGTGCAACTGGGCGTGCAACGCGTGGTCGAGAGCGGGCTGCCGTTCGTCTATCTCAACCAGGTCGGCGGCCAGGACGAGGTGGTCTATGACGGCGGTTCGTTCGCGCTGGGCGCCGACCGCCAGCTCAAGGCCAAGCTCGCCTCGTTCCGCGAGCAGGTGGCGACGCTCGAGTTCCGGCGAGGTCAGAAAGGCTGGGAGTGCCAGCCCGGGCCGATCGCGCCCGAGCTGAGCGACATCGAATCGATCTACCAGGCGATGATGCTGGGCCTGCGCGACTACGTGAACAAGACCGGCTTCCCCTCGGTGGTGATCGGCCTGTCGGGCGGCGTCGACTCGGCGCTGACCGCGGCGGTGGCGGCCGATGCGCTGGGGCCCGAACGCGTCGCGACCATCATGATGCCCTCGCCCTACACCAGCGCGGCGTCGCTGGAGGATGCCAGGGCCTGCGCCGAGGCGATCGGCGTGACGTACGACATCGTCTCGATCGAACCAGCGATGGAGGCCTTCCGCGCCATGCTCGCGCCGGTCTTCGGCAATCGCCAAGAGGACGTTACCGAGGAGAACATCCAGAGCCGGGCTCGCGGCGTCACCCTGATGGCGGTGTCGAACAAGCTCGGCGGCATGGTGGTGACGACCGGCAACAAATCCGAAATGGCCGTCGGCTACGCCACGCTCTACGGCGACATGTGCGGCGGCTACAACGTGCTGAAGG
>CAWUOG010000756.1:0-1714 GCA_963923875.1 uncultured Alphaproteobacteria bacterium | reverse complement strand
CGGGCGGTGGCGCACTGGCGCACCCTGCCGTCGGATCCCGATGCCGAGTTCGACTTCGAGCACACGGTCGACATGAAGAACGTGGCGCCGCAGATCACCTGGGGCACCAGCCCCGAGCACGTAATCGCCGTCGACAGGGCAGTCCCCGATCCGGCGACCGGACCGGAGGAGAAGCGCGGCGCGTGGGCGGCGGCGCTGCAGTACCAGGGGCTGGAACCCGGCAAGCCGATCGAAGGCACCAAAGTCGACTGGGTCTTCATCGGCTCCTGCACCAACAGCCGCCTCTCCGACCTGCGCGCGGCCGCCGCGATCGCCAAGGGACGGCGCAAGGCCGAGCACGTCACGGCCTGGGTCGTGCCGGGCTCAGTGCGCATCAAGCAGCAGGCCGAGGCCGAAGGTCTCGACCGAGTGTTCCTCGACGCCGGCTTCGAATGGCGCGAGCCGGGCTGCTCGATGTGTCTTGCCTCCAACGGCGAGCGCGTGCCACCCGGTCAGCGCAGTGTCTCGACCTCCAACCGCAATTTCGTCGGCCGCCAGGGCCCCGGTGCCCGCACGCATCTCGCCAGTCCCGCCATGGCCGCGGCGGCTGCGATCCAGGGCGCCATTGCCGACGTGAGGAAGTTCTAGCCATGGACAAATTCACCAAGGTTACCGGCGTTGCCGCGCCGCTGATGCGCCAGAACGTCGACACCGACCTGATCATCCGGATCGAGCGGCTGGTCGACAATGTCACAAAGGAAGGCCTTGGACCCTACTGCTTCGAACAGATCCGCTTCAATCCGGACGGTTCAGAGAACAAGGACTGCGTATTCAACCAGGAGCCCTACCGCAACTCGCCGATCATCCTCAGCCGGGAGAATTTCGGCTGTGGTTCGAGCCGCGAGGGCGCGGTGTGGGCGCTGAAAGGCATGGGCATCAAGGCGGTGATTGCCCCCTACTTCGGAGACATCTTCAACAACAACTGCTTCCAGAACGGCATCCTGCCGGTGCCGATGCGTATCGAGGAAGTCGAACTGCTGGCCGACGAGATGAAAGCTTCGCCGGGCAATGCCCGCGTCACGGTCGATCTCGAGAACTGCGTCGTGATCTCGCCGACCGGACGCAGCATTCCTTTTCAAGTCGACGCCCGGCGCCAGCACGCCATGCTCAACGGACTGGACGACATCGCCCAGACCATGACGCATCAGGGTGAGATCGAAGCCTGGCAAAAGGCCGACCAGACCGAGCGGCCCTGGGTCTGGCTCTGATGAAGGATCGAGCGGTCCCTTGAGTCCGCTCCACATGGCCCTGGCGCTGCTGATCGCGGCGACCTGGGGTCTCAACTTCACCGTCATCCGCTTCGGTCTCGACGAGTTCACGCCATTCGCCTTTGCCGGCTGGCGCTTCGTGCTGGGAGCCCTGCCGGTCCTGTTCCTGCCCAAGCCGGACATCTCGTGGAAGATGCTGGGCGGCGTCGGCGTCTTTCTGTTCGGCGGGCAGTTCGTGTTCCTGTTCTTCGCCATGCAGGCCGGACTGCCACCCGGACTTTCTTCGGTGCTCGTACAGCTGCACGGGCCGCTGACGGCGGTGATCGCAGCGCTCGTTCTGCGCGAGCGTGCAACGACCGGCCAATGGCTGGGCATCAGCGTAGCCTTGTTCGGCGTGCTGGTGATCGCACGGTCGGTGGAAGGTGGCACGACTATCGTCGCAGTCGGAATCGCGCTGCTCTCGGCCT
>CAWUOG010000755.1:0-1715 GCA_963923875.1 uncultured Alphaproteobacteria bacterium | reverse complement strand
CGCGATAGCGATGCTTGCCGCTGCCCAGGATTGCCGACATGTCCGTCCTCCTCAGTGTCCGGCCAGGATCGCGTCCGAAATCTTCTCGGACGTCATCATGGTGGGGAAATTGGTGTTGGCGCAGGGCACCACGGGGAAGATCGAGGCATCGACCACGCGAAGGCCCTGTACGCCTTTGACACGGCCGGCGGTATCGACGACTGACATCGGATCGTCGGCCCGGCCCATGCGCAATGAACACGAGGCGTGCCAGACACCGATCGCAGCCTTGCGGATGAAGGCTTCGAGCGCCTCGTCGTCGGTCATTACCTGCTCGAAGGTGAAGCCCTCGATGACGAAGGTCTCGATCATGTACTTGCGCAGCGCCGCCGGCCCGTCGAGGAAGCGCGCCACCAGCGAGGTCAGGAACTTGTTCTTGTTGTTGACCACGCCGATCGCGCGGACGCGGTCGGAGTAGGAGGCCGGGAAGGGGTTGTCCGTTACAGCCTTCAGGGGCGCGCTGAGCTGCAGCGCCGCCGCTTTCTTGAAGCCCTGCATCAGCCGGTCGAGGTCGCGCTTGTCCGACAGCAGGTTGAACTCGACGATCGGCTCGGCCCGCCAGTCGCGCGAGGCGAGCTTGACCTGGCCGGTCTCCGAGTAGGTCTTGTTCACGAAAGTGATCATCGAGGCGATCTGCTCGCCGACCGCGTGCCAGGCCGACTTGGTCGCGACCGCGACGAACATGTCGCCCTTGGGGATGCCGGGCAGGCCGGACGAATAGCGCAGGCCGACATGGATGTGCCGGCGCGTGTGCTCATTCATGCGCGAGCCGCGGCGCACGAACGATGAAAGCGCGATAGAGGGATGGTCCATCAAGCGCTGGCCGACCCCGGGCAAGGCCGCCACGACGGGAATACCCATTTCGGCGAGATGTCCGACCGGGCCGATGCCTGCGCGCAAAAGATGCGCCGGCGAATGGATGGCACCGGAGGAAAGGATCACTTCCTTGGCGCGGAATTCCTGCTCCTTGCCGTCGACCACGGCCTTCACGCCGACGCACGTCGTGCCCTCGAACAGCAGTTCCTTGACCTGGGTGTTGGTCGAGATCGTGAGGTTGGAGCGCTTGCGCGCCTCGCCGTTCAGGTAGCCGATCGCCGCCGACACGCGCTGCTCGTTGGCATTGGAGTGTGTGACCGGAAAGTAGCCTTCGACGAACTCGCCGTTCTGGTCGGGCAGGAACTTGTAGCCCGCGAGCTTGCAGGCCTCGCCCATTGCCTGGGCGTGCTTGGTCCAGTGCTCGACCGGGATGCGCCGCACCGGGATGTGGCCGTCCTTGCCGTGCCACTCGTTGTCGAAGTCGAGGTCGCGCTCGACCTTCTTGAAGTAGGGGAAGACCTGGTCCCAGTTCCAGCCCTCGGCGCCGCGCTCGGCCCATTCGTTGTAGTCGGTCGGGGCGCCACGGTTGGCCATCTGGCCATTGATCGACGAGCCGCCGCCCAGCACCCGCGCCTGCTCGTACTTGCGCAGCGGCGGGCGGTTTTCCTGCGGGTTGTTGTGGCTGACGATCTGGGTGTGGACCTTCAGTTCGGTCCAGTGGAAGCGCGGGTCGAAGTAGGCGGTGCCGGAATAGGAGTCCAGGATCTCCTTGGGAACGTCACCGGGTGGAGTGTCCTGACCGGCTTCGCAGACCAGGACCTTGTTGCTGCTGCGCGCCGACAGTCGGTTGGCCAAGACGG
>CAWUOG010000754.1:0-1720 GCA_963923875.1 uncultured Alphaproteobacteria bacterium | reverse complement strand
AGCGGCCCGAGCAGTCGAGCGACTTCATCTGGCTCCCGCCGCTGCTCGCGGTGCGGCGCGCCGGCAAGACGGCGATCGTCAAGCAGATCGTGCCGCATACCTTCCTGCGGACGCGGTTGTTCACGCATGTCTATGGCGACGTGGCCGAGAGCCGGAAGGCGGCCGCCGAGTTGATCAAGCATGCCTGCGAACTGCTGCAGGCCGATCGTGCCGCGGGCAAGATGGCACCGGGCGGCAGTACCGCCCTGGTGGCGCTGCACAAATCGCTGGAAGAGGCCTACGCCGGCAGCTCGTGATCCGCCGGCCTAGTCCGGCAGCTCGTGCCCACGCCCTATATTCCGGATCACGTCCTTGAGATGCGGCTTTTCCTTGAGCAGGGCGCGGCGGTAGGCGTTCAGGCCGGCCAGCATCGCGCCGTCGCGCTTGAGCAGCCGGTCGGCGAACTCGACCATGCGGGTGTTCGGCCAGCCATGCTTGCGCAGGCCGAGGATCTTCAGGAACGCTTCCTCCTCGCGGCCCGGCGCATGCTGGCAGAGCAGGATTGCCGCCGCCGCCGTCGAGCGCGAGATGCCGGCATGGCAGTGCACCAGCACGTGGGCGCCGGGTACGTCCTGAACCCGCTCGCCGAACGCCAGCACCTGCTCGATATGCTCGGGTGTGCAGGCGGCGAAGCCGGGATATTCGGCCACCACATCGTCGAAGCGGATCAGTTCGCGCTCGATCAGGGTCGGATAGTTGTCGAGCGCGATCGGGCGCGGCTCGTACGTGTCGATGATCGACAGAACGTGCGTCACGCCGCGGTCGGCGTGCTGCGGCAGCTCGGGAATGCCGCAGATGGTCAGGACGTTGTCGGGCAGGGGCATGGATGTTCCTGGGCGGCTCTTTTCTATAGCAGGCCTCGCGCCAGATGCAGCCCCACCAGCAGCATGCCCACCAGGAACGTGGTGCGGAACGTCTTGGGCGACAGCCGCCGCCGGGCGCGCTGGCCGATCCACATGCCCGCCATGGTCGGCGCCAGGGCCGCAACGCTGCCGATGCTGTTGGTCAGGTGATAGGCGCCATGCAGCGCCAGCGATACCGCGAGCATGCCGGTGATGAACAGGAACATGATGCCGAGCGCCTGGACCAGCTCGTCCGCTTCCATCTCAAGCGACTGCATGTACGGCAGGAAGGGAATGGCGGCGACGCCGGTGGCGCCGGCGACCGTGCCGCTCAAGGTGCCGACCAGCGGGTTGGCCCACCATTCGGCGCTGCGCGGCACGTGCGGGCGCCATGCCGTCAAGGCCAGCACCGAGTAGAGCACCAGCAGCACGCCGACCCAGCCCGCGGTGCCGGGCGAGCCGAGGCTGCTGAACATCAGGCCGACGGCCAGGATGGCGGCGGTCGCGGTGAACGCCATGGTGCCGAAGCGGCGCATCAGCGGCCTGAAACCGCCGCCGTAGATCGCCTGCCAGACATTGGTGACCATGGTCGGCAGCACCATGATGGCGATCGCGCTCTCGAGCGGCAGAGCCAGACTCATCAGGCCGATGGCGATCGGCGGCATGCCCATGCCGATGGCCCCTTTGGCGATGCCGGCGACGATGAAGGCGACGGCAATCACCGCCATTTGCCACACTGTCATGACTACGTCTTGTTGTTCGAGTTCTATTGTGTGGCTAGCCGAGCGATGCGGCAACCCGATCGAAGGCGACCCAGAACTGGGCGCGCCGCGCGTCGG
>CAWUOG010000753.1:0-1723 GCA_963923875.1 uncultured Alphaproteobacteria bacterium | reverse complement strand
ATGTCGGGCGCGGTCTTCGACGCGGCGTAGAAGGCGAACCATTCGAGGTCCTCGAGGCCCGGGTAGCCGATCTCGCGTGCTGTCGGCACGTCGGGCAAATTGGGCAGGCGCTTGGGCGCAGTAGTCATCAGCAGCCGCAGCCGGCCGCCGCGATGATGCTCCAGCAGCGACGTCATGCCCGCGACGGCGGCGGGCAGCCTTCCGTCTTTGAGGTCGGCCAGCATGGGATTGGAAGTGCGATAAGATACCGGATCGAACGTCGAATCGATGTCCTTGCCGATCATGGCGCTGAATATCTGTACGAACGTATCGCTCGCCGTGCTGCCGAGTTTGCGGCGCTTGGGGTCGTCGTTCTTCAGCCATTTGACGTATTCGTCGAACGTGCGGACGCCGATCGACGGCGACACCGCAAGCCCGATCGGCCAGGTACCGGCGATGGTGATCGGGGTGAGGTCGGTCAGCGGATCGAAGCCGAAGCCCGGCGGCACGAGGGAAGAAACCAGCGTGGTCGACGGCATGAAGGCCAGCACGGTGCCCTCGCCGGCATCCTTCTTCAGCATCTCCCCGGGCGCGGCGCCCGGCCCGCCGGGCCGGTTGATAACGGTGACGTGACGACCGATGCGGCGCTCGATGGGGACGGCGATCTTGCGGGCAATGAAATCGATGCCGCCGCCGGTGACGAAGCCCACCAGTAGCTGCACCTGCTTGTCCGGAAGGCTCGTCTGCGCGCGCGCCGACACCAACGGTACGATCGCGGCTCCCGCCAGGAACGTCCGCCTCGCCAAGTGTCCTGTTTTCATAGCCCCACTACGCCGCCCCACTGCGGCACGGATCAGGATGCCGCAGGAGCGTAGGAGGCCGCAAGTTGCCGCGACACCAGGCGTGCGTAAAGTCCGCCGCGGGCGAGCAATTCGCCGTGAGTTCCGGTCTCGGCGACCCGCCCCTGGTCCAGCACCACGATCAGATCGGCGTCGCGCACGGTAGACAGCCGATGGGCAATCACGATGGTCGTCCGGTCTGACTGCAATAAGTCGAGAGAGCGCCGGACAGCCTGCTCGTTGACGGCGTCGAGATGCGAGGTCGCCTCATCGAGGATCAGGATCGGCGCGTCCTTCAGGAAGGCGCGCGCGATCGCCACACGCTGTCGCTGGCCGCCGCTCAGGGAGGTGCCGCGCTCGCCGACCGGAGAATCGAGGCCCTTCGGCAGGGTCGCGACCAGCGGTCCGAGCGAGGCGTGCCCGACGGCCGCCTGCAGCTCGGCTTCGCTGGCATAGGGCCGCGCGATCAGGATGTTGGCGCGCAGCGTGTCGTTGAACAGATAGGTGTCCTGGGCCACCAGTGCGATCATCCGGCGCAGCGCATCGAGCTTATAGTCGCGCAGATCGTGGCCGTTCAGCACGATGCGGCCGGAATCGGGATCCCAGAAGCGCATCAGCAATTGCGCCGTGGTCGTCTTGCCTGCACCCGAGGTGCCGACCAGCGCCACCGTCTTGCCGGCCGGGATGACGAAGCTCGCCTCGCGCAGCGCCGCCCTGTTCTGGCCGGGATAGGAGAAGGTGACGTTCTCCAGCGCCAGGCTGGCGGCGCCGGCACGAGGCGGCACACCCTTGCCGTCACGCACCGGGACCGGCTCGTTGGCCAGCGCGTAGACGCGGCGGGTGGCCCCCAGCGTGTCGGCGAGCTGGCGGCCGATCTGCGCGATCTCCGACACCGGCAGGAAGGC
>CAWUOG010000752.1:0-1725 GCA_963923875.1 uncultured Alphaproteobacteria bacterium | reverse complement strand
AAATCCCGGTCATGGTCTCGATGACCCTGACCGACCTCGCCGGCCGCAACCTCTCGGGCCAGACCGTGGAAGCCTTCTGGCATTCGGTCCGCCATGCCAGGCCGCTGACCATGGGGCTGAATTGCAGCTTCGGCGCCACGGAACTGCACCCTTACGTCAATGCGCTGAACCCGCAGGTCGACGGGCTCGTCTGTGTCTATCCGAATGCCGGCCTGCCCAACGAGCTGGGCGCCTACGACGAGCCGCCGGAAATGACGGCGAAGCTGGTCCGCGGCTGGGCCGAGAACGGCTGGCTCAACATCGTCGGTGGCTGCTGCGGCACCACGCCGGCGCACATCAAGGCCGTCGCCGAGGCGGTCAAGGGACTGAAGCCGCGCCAGTGGCACGGCCTGCCGCCGGCGCTGCGCCTCAGTGGAATGGAAGCCGCGAGTTTCATGTAATGACGACGTCCAACGACAATCCCGACGGCAAGGCCGTGCGCACCGCCACCTTCATCAATGTCGGCGAGCGCACCAATGTCACAGGATCGGCCAAGTTCAAGAAGCTGATCCTCGACGGCGACTATGCCGCCGCCATCGAGGTCGCGCGGCAGCAGGTCGAGGCCGGCGCCCAGATCATCGACGTCAACATGGACGAGGGCCTGCTCGACGCCGAGAAGGCGATGGACACGTTCCTGAAGCTGATCGCGTCCGAGCCCGACATCGCCCGGGTCCCGATCATGATCGACAGCTCCAAGTGGAGCGTGATCGAAGCCGGCCTGAAGTGCGTCGCGGGCAAGCCGATCGTCAACTCGATCTCGATGAAGGAAGGCGTCGCGCCATTCGTCGAGTACGCCAGGAAAGTGCGCCGCTACGGCGCCGCCGTGGTCGTCATGGCGTTCGACGAGAAGGGCCAGGCCGATACCCTGCAGCGCAAGGTCGAAATCTGCGAGCGCGCCTACAAAATACTCACCGAGCAGGTCCACTTCCCGGCCGAGGACATCATCTTCGACCCCAACATCTTCGCGGTGGCGACCGGCATCGAGGAGCACAACAACTACGGCGTCGATTTCATCGAGGCGACGCGCGAGATCAAGAAGCGCTGCCCGCACGTCAAGATCTCGGGCGGCGTATCGAACCTGTCGTTCTCGTTCCGCGGCAACGAACCGGTGCGCAAGGCGATGCACTCGGTGTTCCTGTACCACGCCATCCAGGCCGGCATGGACATGGGCATCGTCAATGCCGGCCAGCTCGACGTCTACGACGAGATCCCGGCCGAGCTGCGCGACGCCTGCGAGGACGTGATCCTCAATCGCCGCCCCGACGCCACCGAACGGCTGCTCGAGCTCGCGCCCAAGTACAAGGGCACCGGAGAGGTGGCCGACACGCGCGACGCCGAATGGCGCTCGTGGCCAGTGGAGAAGCGGCTGGAGCACGCGCTGGTCAAGGGCATGGACCAGTTCGTCGTCGCCGACACCGAGGAAGCGCGCCAACAATTCCCCCGGCCGATCGAGGTGATCGAGGGGCCGCTGATGGCCGGCATGAACGTCGTCGGCGACCTGTTCGGTGCCGGCAAGATGTTCCTGCCGCAGGTCGTCAAGAGCGCGCGCGTGATGAAGAAGGCCGTCGCGCACCTGCTGCCCTACATCGAGGCGGAGAAGACGGCGGGCGCCAAGTCCAAGGGCAAGATCGTCATGGCGACGGTCAAGGGCGACGTCCACGACATCGGCAAGAACATCGTCGGCGT
>CAWUOG010000751.1:0-1726 GCA_963923875.1 uncultured Alphaproteobacteria bacterium | reverse complement strand
CCTCTCCGAAGCCGGCATCGACTATGTCTGGGAAGGCGAAGCGCTTGGCGGCATGACCAAAGGCGTCAAGAGCTACGGCGAGGCCGCCGCACGGCTCGAGTTCAAGGCCGCCCTCGATCGCGTGATCGCGACCGCCATCGAAACGCCACTCTGCCTGATGTGTGCCGAGAAGGAGCCGATGGATTGTCACCGTACCGTTCTGGTGTCGCGGCGCCTCGCCGAGCGCGGCGCCGTCGTCGAGCATCTGCTGGCCGACGGCACGGCACGGACACACGCCCAAATCGAAGAGGCCTTGCTGAGAAAGGCCGGCGCCGACCTGTTCGACGACCGCGCCACGCTGCTGGCGCAGGCCTACGATGCGCGTGAACGCGCCATGCGCGGCACCTAGTACCCTTGGCAGAGGCGAGGTTCTCCGGGAAACTCGCTGCATGGACACCATCACCACGGGCAACGAACTTGCCGAGCGCATTTCTGCCGCCTCCCTGAAGATCGAGGACAAGGTCATCGCGTGGCGGCGCGACATCCACCAGAACCCCGAGCTCTCCTATCACGAGGTGCGCACCGCGGCGCTTGTCGCCGAGCATCTCAGGAAGCTCGGCTGCTACGAGGTGCAGACTGGCATCGGCGACACCGGCGTGGTCGGCATCATCAGGGGCGGCAAGCCCGGCGGCTGCGTGGCGCTGCGCGCCGACATGGATGCGCTGCCGGTCGAGGAGCGGGTCGACCTGCCGTTCGCCTCCAAGGTCAAAGCGCCGTGGATGGGCGGCATGACCGGCGTCATGCACGCCTGCGGCCATGACGCCCATGTCGCGATCCTGATGGGTGTGGCCGAGCTGCTGGCCGAGTTCCGGGCCGACCTGCCGGGTACCGTGAAGCTCCTATTCCAGCCGAACGAGGAAGGCCATGAGGGCCGCATCAGCGGCGCCCAGGCGATGATCAACGACGGCGCGCTCGCCAATCCTGCGCCGAGCGCGGTGTTCGGGCTACACGTCACCTCGCACCAGACCTCCGGCCAGATCGCACTGCGTCCCGGCGGCCTGATGGCGAGCGCCGACCGACTGAAGATCGACGTCAGAGGACGGCAGACCCATGCCTCGATGCCGTGGCGCGGCGTCGACCCCGTGGTCATCTCGGCGCAGATCATCCTGGCGCTGCAGACCATCATCACGCGCCAGATCGACTCGACGGTGACGCCGGCGGTCCTGTCGATCTCGACCATCCATGGCGGCGTGCGCAACAACATCATTCCCGACGACGTCGTGATGGAAGGCACCTTGCGTTCCCATGACGAGGGCGTGCGCGCCCAGGTCAAGCAGCGCATCGAGAAGACCGCCAAGACCATCGCCGAGCTGAACGACGCGACGGCGACCTTCGAGACCGGCGACGGCGTGCCGGTGACCTACAACGATCCCGAGCTCACCCGATGGGGCACGCAGAGTCTCGGCCGCGGCGTCGGCGGCGAGAGGGTGAAGGAGATCCAGCCCGTGATGGGCGCCGAGGATTTCTCGATTCTCGCCCAGGCCGTACCGGGCATGTTCTTCTTCCTCGGCATCACGCCGCCGGACGAGGACGCCCATACCGCGCCCGCCAATCACTCGCCGCTGTTCCACATCCACGAGCCCGCCCTGAAGTACGGCGTGCGCGCGCTCACCTTTCTCGCCTTCGACTACCTGCGGCGAAAATAGGAGCCGCAGTCCCTACCGACAGGCGACCGGCCATACGCTCG
>CAWUOG010000750.1:0-1728 GCA_963923875.1 uncultured Alphaproteobacteria bacterium | reverse complement strand
TACAAGGAATACGAGGACGCCGCCCAGACCGGCCTGCGCCAGGCGATCACCAAGCAGCTGCCCGACGTCGGCCTGCAGGCGATCAACCTCCAGCGCCTGTTCGTCGACCGCAAGATCGCCGTCGACATCTCGCCGTTCATCGCCAAGGAAAAGGACTGGCAGGGCCAAGGCTTCTCGCCGTCGATGATGGCGCTCAGCACCTATGGCGGTAAGCCCTACGGCCTCGCCTTCGCCGCCTCGACGCCGATCATCTACATCAACGACGATCTCGTGACGAAGGCCGGCGGCGATCCGGCGAAGTTCCCGACCACCTGGGACGGAATCTTCGACATCGCCAAGAAGGTCAATGCACTGGGCAACGACAATATTGGCCTGTTCCATTCCTGGGCCATTACCGGCAACTGGATGTGGCAGGCGCTGGTGTTCTCGCACGGCGGCACGATGATGACCGCCGACGAGAAGGCGATCGCCTTCGACCAGGCCCCGGGCAAGAAGTCGATCGAGCTGCTCGGCCGGATGGTGAACGACGCCGGCATGCCCAACCTGACCCCCGAGGCGAGCCGCGCGGCCTTCTTCGGCGGCAAACTCGCGATCTGGACCGAGTCGACCTCGCTGCTGCGCGTCGCCGACGAGGGCGTCGCCGGCAAGTTCAAGTGGCGGACCGTGCGCTTCCCGGTGCCGGGTCCCGATCCCAAGCTGCCAACCGGCGGCGCTGCGGCGATGATGTTCGCCACCGATCCGGCACGGCAGGCGGCGGCGTGGCGCTATATGAAGTTCATCACCGGACCGGTCGGCGCCACCATCATGGTCAAGGGTACCGGCTACATGCCGCCCAACTCGGTGCCGGCCAACGATCCCACCATGCTGAAGCCGTTCTATGCCGAGAAGCCCAACCACCTGACGTCGCTGAGCCAGCAACCCTACATGACAGCGTGGTACGCCTTCCCGGGCGACAACAACCTCAAGATCATCCAGGCGATCAAGGACCGCCTGCAGACCGTGGTCGACAAGTCGGCCAAGCCTGACGCGGCACTGGCGGGCATGACCGCCGACGTCGCCAAGCTGCTGCCGAAATAGGTCGAACCGCTCGGGGCGGGGCGGTGGCATCGCGCCGTCGCCCCGCCGCCCCCGCTACCCGTCATTCATCGTCCATCGTCCATCGCCCGTCGTCCCGATCCGTTGCCTCTTCGGCGCGAGGCGATTGGCTGATACCATCGGCGCCCTGACGATGCGCATACTGTCCAATCGACTGCTCGCGCCTGTCCTGTTGGCTTTGACGCTGTGCTGCGCCGGCTTCGCCGCATCGGCCAAGCCCGAGGACTTCCGCCAGTACGTCCTGTGGTTCCTTCCGCCGGGCGTCCAGAACGCGCCGCTTGTCATCCTGATCGAGGGCAGCAGCGGCACCGGCGCGAATGCCAAAAGCCCCTGGGTCGATTGGCTCAGGGCAAAGGGGATTGCCGTCGCCCAGGTGCGCAGCGCCGCCGCCCGCAACCGACGCGACTGGAGCGGCACCGGCTGCACCCTGCAGTACAACAACGACGCGCGCGACGTGCTCGAGCTCGCACGCGCCGAACAGCCGCGTATCGACACGACGCGCTTCGCGATCATGGGCTTCTCGCGCGGGGGCACCGAGGTGCTGAATTCGGCGAAGAGCTTTCGCGGCGCTCCGGCACAGCCGGCCGCCGTGTTCGCGCTCTATCCGGGATGCGACGGCTGGTGCCAGACCGA
>CAWUOG010000749.1:0-1730 GCA_963923875.1 uncultured Alphaproteobacteria bacterium | reverse complement strand
CTGCCGTGGGGCCAGATGAGCTTCTGGGGCGCCACCGTCATCACCAACCTGTTCTCGGCCATCCCGGTGGTCGGCGACTCGATCGTGACCTGGCTGTGGGGCGGCTTCGCCGTCGACAACCCGACGCTCAACCGCTTCTTCGCGCTGCACTACCTGCTGCCGTTCATCATCGTCGCGGTGGTGGCGCTGCACGTGGTGGCGCTGCACGTGCACGGCTCGAACAACCCGCTCGGCATCGACCCGAAGGGCCCGCAGGACACCGTGCCGTTCCATCCCTACTACACGATGAAGGACGGCTTCGGCGTCATGGTCTTCATGATCGTCTATGCCGGCTTCGCCTTCTTCGCGCCGGACTACATGGGTCATCCGGACAATTACATCCCGGCCGACCCGCTGGTGACGCCCGCGCACATCGTGCCGGAATGGTACTTCCTGCCGTTCTACGCGATCCTGCGCGCCATTCCCGACAAGCTGGGCGGCGTGCTCGCCATGTTCGGCGCCATCGCCGTGCTGTTCCTGCTGCCCTGGCTCGACACCAGCCGCGTGCGGTCGTGCGTGTTCCGCCCGATCTACAAGTGGTTCATGCTGGTGCTGGTCGTCGACGTGATCGTGCTCGGCTTCTGCGGCGCCAACCCGCCGGAAGGCTTCTGGGTGCCGCTCGCCCGCATCGCGACCCTCTACTACTTCTTCCACTTCATCGTGCTGCTGCCGATCCTCGGCAAGATCGAACGGCCGTTGCCATTGCCACCCAGCATCGCCGACGCGGTGCTCAAGAAGAAGGCGGGGTAAGGCCCATGCGCAAGCTCCTGATCACCGGGGCGGCCGTCGCCGCCGCCCTCCTCGGAATCGGCGCCGGCGTCGATACCGCCCTGGCGGAGGGCTCCGGCCCCCATCCGCCGCACAAGCACTGGCACTTCGAGGGGCCGTTCGGCACCTACGACCGCGCCGCCGCCCAGCGCGGCTGGCAGGTCTACAAGGACGTCTGCTCGGCCTGCCACTCGATGAACCTGATGGCCTACCGCAACCTGACCGAGCTCGGCCTGACCGAGGCCCAGGTCAAGGGCATCGCGGCGGAGATCCAGGTTCCCGACATCAACGACGACGGCCAGCCGATCGAGCGTCCGGCGCGTCCGTCGGACCACTTCAAGAAGCCGTTCCCGAACGTGCTCGCCGCCGCGGCCGCCAACGGCGGCAAGGCGCCGCCCGACCTCAGCGTCATCATCAAGGCGCGGGCCGACGGTGCGAACTACGTCCATGCGCTGCTGACCGGCTACGTGCCGTTCGACAAGCTGACGGCCGAGCAGAAGAAGGAGTCGGGCGTCACCAAGGACGACAACTACAACCTCTACTTCCCCGGCCACCGCATCGCGATGGCGCCGCCGCTGGCCGACGACAAGGTGCAGTATGCCGACGGCACCAAGGCCACGCTCGACCAGGAAGCCTCGGACGTCGTCGAGTTCCTCGCCTGGGCGTCGGAGCCGCACATGGAGAGCCGCAAGAAGACCGGCGTGCGGGTGATCCTGTTCCTGCTGGTGCTCGCGGGCTTCATGTACGCGGTCAAGCGCCAGGTCTGGGCCGACAAGCACTAAGCCCGTCCGGCCTCGCCGAACAAAGCAAAAGGCCTCGGGTATCGCCCGAGGCCTTTTCGATTCCGGTGAGAAAAGCGTCCGCTGAGGACGCGCCGACCTAGTCGTGCTGCGTCGAGTACGCCGACCGCCGGTAGGCGACCA
>CAWUOG010000748.1:0-1735 GCA_963923875.1 uncultured Alphaproteobacteria bacterium | reverse complement strand
GTGGGAGACCGATGACCCTTCTTGCGATCTTTGCCGCCCTGCTGTTCGTCTACAGCCTGCTGTCGCGACGGCTCGACGAGACAGTCCTTACCGGGCCGATGCTGTTCACCGTCGCCGGCGCGGCCGTGGCCGTCCAGGTCCCGGCCGAGGTCACGGCGGGCCTTAACTCGCAGATCTTTCTCCATCTCGCCGAAGCCGGCCTCGTGCTCCTGCTCTTCACCGAGGCGGCCCGCACCGACCTGTCGCAGCTCTGGAACTTTCGCGCCCTGCCCGCGCGGCTGCTCGGCATCGGCATGCCACTCACCATCGTGCTGGGTGCAATCCTGGCCTGGCTCGTCTTTCCCGGATTGCAGGTCTGGGAGGCCGCGATCCTGGCGGCGATCCTGGCGCCGACCGACGCCGGCCTCGGGCAGGTCATCGTTACCAGCGACCGCGTGCCGGTGCCGGTCCGCAGCGCCCTCAATGTCGAGGCCGGCCTCAATGACGGTCTCGCCGTGCCGTTCCTGCTCTTCTTCATGGCGCTCGCCGCCGCCGGCCAGGAGGGTGTCGAGGCCAGCTTCGCACGCTTCATCGTCGAGCAGCTCGGCTATGGCCTGGCCGTCGGCTGTGCCCTCGGTCTGGCCGGTGGCTGGGGGCTTGGCTGGTCGGCGCGCCGCGGATGGCTGTCGCCGGTCGCAGGCCAGGCGGGGCTGTTCGCCCTGCCGGTCCTGTGCCTGATCGTCTCGGAGAAAGTCGAGGCGAGCATGTTCATCGCCGCATTCGCCGCCGGCCTTGCGCTTCAGGCCGGATACCGCGAGTCCCGACATCACAGCCTCGAATTCTCGGAGATCTCGGGCCAGGTCCTCAACCTCGCGGTCTTCTTCCTGTTCGGCATGGTCGTGGTGCGTCATGCCTCTTTTCTGTCGTGGACGGCGCTGATCTACGGCGCGCTCAGCCTGACGGTGGTCCGCCTTTTGCCCGTCGCGGCGGCCCTGATCGGAATGCGAACGGACCGTTCGACCGTTCTCTTCATGGGCTGGTTCGGCCCGCGCGGCCTGGCGTCGATCGTGCTCGGCCTGGTCTATCTCGAGCGCGAGATCCGCTTGCCGCACGAGGCGATCATCCGCGACGCCGCCATCGCCACGGTGTTGCTCAGCATCTTCGCCCATGGACTGACCGCCCGTCCGGGAATTGCGCTCTATGCGCGCCTGTCTGCTCGCGAACCGCAGGACGGCTTCCCTCCGGGGTAAGCCGTCCACGGAAGCATCGGGTTGCACGGCCTTGCTTTGGTCCGGCAGCAGGGGCGTTGGTCCGCGGTCCCGGCGTGATAGGATTCCTGGATGAAACGGCGCACTCTCCTTGCCGCGACGGCCTTGGCATCCCTTCCGCCGGCGGCCCTGCGGGCACAGCAGACGACGGCAAAGCGGGTCGGCGTCCTCATGCTCGGCACGCCGGACGACGAAGTCCCCAAGGCGCGCCTCAGGGCATTCCGTCAGGGGCTGAACGTCCTCGGCTGGACCGAGGACCGCAACGTCCGTCTCGACGTCCGTTGGGCGTCGAACCAGGCGGCGGACGTCGAGCGCCACGCCGCGGAACTCGCGGCACTCAAGCCGGACGTGATCCTGGCCAATGGCACACCTTCGGTGGTCGCGCTCAAGAAAATCACCGCATCGATGCCTCTCCCGTCGATCCTCACCCCGTCGATCCCTATCGTCTGCGCGCTGGTCCAGGATCCGGTCGGACTGGGACTCGTCGC
>CAWUOG010000747.1:0-1737 GCA_963923875.1 uncultured Alphaproteobacteria bacterium | reverse complement strand
TGACCAGCGCGGTGTCCGGCTACGCCGGCGGCGATGAGGCGACGGCACAATACGAGAAGGTCGGCCGCGGCTGGACCGGTCACGCCGAAGCAGTGCGGATCATCTACGACCCGCGCAAGGTGAGCTTCGGCACCCTGATGCAGATCTATTTCTCGGTTGCGCACGATCCGACCGAGCTCAACCGACAAGGCCCCGACGTAGGCACCCATTACCGCTCGACGATCTTCGCCGGCGACGACGAGCAGGCACGGCTCGCCAGGGCCTACATCGACCAGCTCAACGCGGCGGGCCTGTTCGGCAAGAAGATCGAGACCACAATCGAGCGCGGCAAGCCGTTCTATGCCGCCGAGGGCTATCACCAGGATTACCTCACCCTGCACCCGACGCAGCCCTACATCGCGATCCACGATCTGCCGAAAATCGAGAACCTCAAGCGGCTGTTTCCCGATCGCTATCGCGCCGAGCCGGCGCTGGTCTCCAGGACCGGCATATAGGCTACGGCCTGGGATCGGGCCGCAGGACGCGGTGCAAGTCGAGTACCGGCGGATCGCGCCCGAGCTGCGACAGCATCGTGTGGATCTGGGCACGGTGATGGGTCTGGTGATTGAAGAAGTGCGGCAGGATCACTTCGACCGGATCATCGCTGTCGAACCCTGAATTGTTCACGTAGCGCAGCGCGCGGCGGAGGAATCCCGGCGGAAGGGCGGCGAAGAACGTTTCGATGCGCCCATCCATCTCCCGGCGTGCAGCTCGCAGCGCCTCGAACTGCTCATGCACCACCGCACCCAGATCGGTCGAGGGATGACTGCCACCCTCGAAGCGGGTCATCCAGATTCGATCACCCAGGAGCAGATGATTGAGCGTGCCGTGCACGCTCTTGAAGAAGGCACCGAGATCGCGCCTCCGCTCCGCCTCGCTCAGGTCGGCGCAAGCGGCGTAAAGCGTCTCGTTGGCGAGGCGGTTGTAGAGCGCGTATTGCGCCCAGAGAGTCCCGGTCATGGGCCTCTTGTTATCGCGCCGCTGCCGAAATCCAGCGAACCAGGTCGCGGACGAGAGTGGCCGCCACGGCGCCGCGCAGACGATGGGCCCGCACGATGTGGGGCTGGTGGTCGCCGGTCAGGACGGGAAACGGGATCGGACGCATGGAAATCTCCTCAAATGTTGGATTAGTACTTAATTCAAATATCCCAGCCCGATAATTTGGGATTGTTGACGAATACTCATGAATAATATTCACTAATAGAGCAATGATTGATCACGCGGGAGAAATGGCTGCCTTCGTCCGGGTGGTCGAAGCCAGGGGTTTTTCGGCGGCGGCGCCGACACTTGGCCTGACCCCGTCGGCGGTCAGCAAGCTCGTCACCAGACTCGAGACGCGGCTCGGCGTGCGGTTGCTGCAGCGCACGACCCGTGCGCTGCACCTCACCGCAGAAGGCGAACTGTTCTTCGACTCCGCGCGCCGCATCGTCGGCGAAATCGAGCAGCTCGAGAGCCGGCTGAGCGATGGCCGTGGCACGCCGCACGGCCTTCTGCGCGTGACGACGTCGCTTGCCTTCACCACCCATCAACTCGCACCGGTGGTCTCGGAATTCCTGGCGCGCCATCCGCGCATCGAACTCGAGCTGCTGCCGACCGATCGCGTCATCGACATGATCGAGGAGGGCGTCGACATCGCCATTCGGATCGGACGGCTGGCCGACACCTCGTTCATGGCGCGCAAGATCGGCGAGGACAAAC
>CAWUOG010000746.1:0-1738 GCA_963923875.1 uncultured Alphaproteobacteria bacterium | reverse complement strand
CAGGGCCTTGGCGAGGGTGACGGGATTTGCCGGATTGTTCGGCACCAGCTTGCAGATCCGGTCGACCTGGCCGTAGGGCATGCCCAGCACACGGCCCACGTCGCGCAGCACGGCGCGTGCCTGGAGCTTGCCGAAGGTGATGATGGCGGCGACGCGGTCGTGCCCGTATTCGTCGCGAACGTAGCGAATCACCCGGTCGCGCTTGTCCTGGCAGAAGTCGATATCGAAGTCCGGCATCGACACGCGCTCGGGATTGAGAAAGCGCTCGAACAGCAGTCCCCAGCGCAGCGGATCGAGATCGGTGATCTTGAGCGACCAGGCGACCAGCGAACCGGCGCCCGAACCGCGCCCCGGCCCGACCGGCACCCCGTTGTCCTTGGCCCACTGGATGAAGTCGGCGACGATCAGGAAGTAGCCGGCGAAGCCCATCTTCTCGATCATGTCGAGTTCGTAGACGAGGCGATCCTGGTAGGTCTTGAAGTCGATGCCCTCTGCAAGCCGGCCTGCCGCCCTCCACTCTTCGAGACCCTTCCTCGCCAGATCGCGCAGCGCTTCGCCTTCGGAGCGGCCCTCGAGCTTGGTGTACCTCGGCAGAATCGGCTTGCGCGGCTGGGGCATGTAGGCGCAGCGCTGCGCCACCACGAGAGTATTGTCACACGCCTCGGGCAGGTCGGCGAACAGCGCCCTCATCTCGGCCGCAGACTTGAAGTAGTGCTCCGGCGTCAGACGCCGCCGGTTGGGATCTTCGATGTGCGCGCCCTGCTCGATGCAGAGCAGCACGTCATGCGCCTCGTACATCGCCTTCTTCGGGAAGTGCACGTCGTTCGTGGCGACGATCGGCAGGCCCTTGCCGTAGGCAAGATCGAGCAAGGAGCCCTCGATACGCCGCTCGACGTCTTCGCCGTGGCGCTGCAGTTCGACATAGAGGCGCTTGTCGAACAATCGCGCGAGCCGTTCGACCAGATGAGTCGCCGCCGGTCCCTGCCCTGCTGCGAGCAGTCGACCGAGTGCACTGCCGGCGCTGCCTGTCATTGCCAGCAAGCCGTCGGTATGGCCGTCGATTTCCGCCAGCGGCAGGGCGGCGAGCGAACCCACCTTGAAATCGAGGTGCGCCCGGCTGACGAGCCGCATCAGATTGAGATAGCCCTGCTCGTTCTGCACCAGCAGGGTCAGCCAATCGATGGTCGGCAGCTTGCCGGCCGTTGCAATGCCGCCCTCGTCCTCGCGGCGAATGGCGATGTCGCAGCCGACGATCGGCTGGATGCCGGCGCCGGAGGAATATTGGGAAAACTCCAGCGCACCAAACAGGTTTCCGTGATCGGTCACGGCGACGGCCGGCATCGCCGCTTCCTTGGCGAGGGAAACGATCTTGTCGACCTTGTTCGCTCCTTCCGTGAGCGAGTAGGCGGACCGGACCTTCAGATGGACGAAATCGGCAATGGCCACGCGCCACTATCGCGCGGCGCTCTTGTGGAAAGCGAGGCGTGATTCAGTGCCGGATCATATCCGGAAGGGACCGGTATTGACCGGTACAGGTCGCGGGCCGCCTCGAAATCGGCCGGCTCGGGCGCCTACGAGAGCTGTCCATCGCGCAGATGGACCGTTCGGTCCATGCGCGCGGCCAGCTCGTGATTGTGCGTCGCGATGAGAGCCCCCATGCCGGTCTCCCGCACCAGCGCCAGTAGCTGGCGAAACACCGTGTCGGCGGTTTCCGAGTCGAGGTTGCCAGTCGGCTCGT
>CAWUOG010000745.1:0-1738 GCA_963923875.1 uncultured Alphaproteobacteria bacterium | reverse complement strand
CACTCGTCCGCCGACCTCGCCCAGCCGGCGCAGATCGAAACGATGGTGAAGGAGGCGGAGAGCGCCTTCGGATCGATCGACATCCTGATCAACAATGCCGTCGTCCGGCATTTTGCGCCGGTGGAGAAGTTCAAGCCAGCTGACTGGGACTGCGCTCTGGCCGTAAACCTTTCGGCGGCATTCCATACCGTGCGACTGCTGCTGCCCGGCATGCGCCGGCGCGACTTCGGCCGCATCGTCAACATCTCCTCGATCTACGGGTTGCGCGCGGCGGTCGACCGGGTCGACTACGTTACCACCAAGACCGCGCTCCTGGGCTTTACGCGCGCGGTGGCCCTGGAGGTGGCGGCGCAGAACATTACCTGCAACGCAATCTGCCCGGGCAGCGCGCCCACTCCGGCGATCGAGAAGCGCTTCGCCGAGTTCATGGCCACGCAAGGCCTGCCGCGAGAAGAAGCGGAGCGGGTATTCATGTCGTCGCGCCAGCCCTCTGGCCGGTTTGTCGGCATGGAGGGGGTTGCGGGCCTGGCGGCGTTCCTGTGCGGGCCGGATGCGCGGGATATCAACGGGGCCCAGATTTCGATCGACGGTGCGTGGAGCGTCAGCTGACGGCCTTCCGCGATTGGATAATGATAGCGGTACCAGGATCGACAGCCTAAGCTCGGATCAACAAATCAGGAGGAGACGTCATGAGGATCACCCGCAGAAAGGCATTGCCCGCCATCGCCTCGTTGGGCGCCGTCGCCGCCTCGCCGGCTTTCGGTCAGCAGACCAATGAGAACGTGAAGTGGCGCCTGACCTCGAGCTTTCCAAAGAGCCTCGATACGCTCTACGGCGTGTCGGTAACGATCGCCAAGGTCGTGGGTGAGATGACCGATGGCAAGTTCGTGCTGACTCCTTTCGGCGCCGGCGAGATCGTCCCGGGCCTGCAGGTGCTCGACGCGGTGGCCAACAACACCGTCGAGTGCGGCCACACCTATACCGGCTACTACATCGGCAAGAATCCGGCGCTGATCTTCGATGGCTCGCTGCCGTTCGGCCTGACGCCGCGCATGCAGAACGCCTGGATGATGTACGGCAACGGCCGCAAGCTGATGGACGAGATCTATGACAGCTTCGGCGTCGTCGCCCTGCCGGCCGGCCAGACCGGCGGCCAGATGTTCGGCTGGTTCCGCAAGGAGCTGAAGTCGGTCAAGGACTTCGAGGGCCTCAAGATGCGCACCGCGGGCTTCGGTGGAAAGGTGATGGCCAAGCTCGGCGTCATCCCGCAGCAGATCGCCGGCGGCGACATCTATCCTGCCCTGGAGCGCGGCACGATCGACGCCTGCGAATGGGTCGGCCCCTACGACGACGAGAAGCTCGGCTTCAACAAGGTCGCGAAATTCTACTATACGCCCGGCGTCATGGAACTGGAGGCGGTCAACCAGCTCATGATCGGCAAGCAAGCCTGGTCAAGCCTGCCGCCGCGCTACCAGCAGATCCTGCGTTACGCCTGTGCCTACGGCATGATGGACATGCTCGCGGCCTATGACGCCAAGAACGCCGAGGCGATCGCGCGCGTCGTGGCCGGCGGTGCGGTGCTGTCGGTTTTGCCGGACGACGTCGTCAAGGCATTGCGCGCGGCCCTCGAAACGGTGCTCGACGAGGAGGCGGCCGCCAGCCCGCAATTCAAGAAGGTGCTGACCGACTGGCGTGCCTTCCGTGCCAACCAGCACCGCTGGTTCTCGATTGCCGACAC
>CAWUOG010000744.1:0-1738 GCA_963923875.1 uncultured Alphaproteobacteria bacterium | reverse complement strand
TGCGGGCCGCACCGCGACGTCATCCCCTTCTTCGTGCGCCCGCAGATCGGCAAGCCCAAGGCCAAGGTCTGCTACATCGCGGCGAGCTTCACCTATCAGGTCTATTCCAACTTCTCGCGGGGCGTCTACGACGAGCCCTTCCGCAAACGGGTCGCCGACTGGAAGGCCGCGCCCAACAATCCCGACGATCACAAGGATTACGGCCTCTCGACTTACAATCACCACCGCGACGGCTCGGGCGTCGCCTACTCCTCGCACCTGAGGCCGCTGCTGACCTGGCGGCCGGACTTCCTGTCATTCAACGATGCCGCGGGTTCCGGCCTGCGCCATTTGCCAGCCGACACGCATCTCACGGGCTGGCTCGATCGCATGGGGGTGGAATTCGACGTCGTGACGGATCACGACGTGCACGAGAAGGGCGTCGACATACTGAAGCCCTACAAGGTTGTGCTGACCGGCTCGCATCCGGAGTACCACACCGAGCGCACGCTCGACGCGCTGCAGGCCTATACCGAGACCGGCGGACGGCTGATGTATCTCGGCGGCAACGGCTTCTACTGGCGTGTCGCGCTGTCGGACAAGGTCCCGGGCGCCATCGAGGTGCGGCGTACCGAGGGCGGCATCCGCACCTGGGCTGCCGAACCGGGCGAGTACTATCACGCGTTCGACGGTGCCTATGGCGGGCTGTGGCGGCGATCGGACCGGCCGCCGAACCTCCTCTGCGGCATCGGCTTCTCGAGCCAGGGCACGTTCGTGGGCGACTCCTACCGGCGTGGGCCGGCCTCACGCGACAACCATCACGCCTGGGTGTTCGAGGGCGTGAAGGACGAGCTGTTCGGCGGCTACGGCTTCTCGGGCGGCGGCGCGGCGGGCTTCGAGCTCGACCGTCTCGACCACCGCCTGGGCAGTCCTCTCAACGCCGTCGTACTGGCCTCGTCGGAAGGCCACGATCGCAGGAACTTCGTCGTCGTTCACGAGGAGCGGCTGGGTTTCACCACGACGATTCCAGGTCAAACCTTGGAGCAGCTGATTCGCGCCGATATGACCTATATCGAGAAACCCGCCGGCGGCGCGGTGTTTTCGGTGGGCTCGATCACCTATTGCGGCAGTCTGCCCCACAACAAATTCGACAACGACGTCTCCCGGCTCACCTTCAACGTACTGAACCGTTTCGGAGAGCTCGGCCTCAAGTGGCCTTTTGGTCCAGCAAAGGCTTGAGGCTTTCGAGCAACCCTTTGCAACCCGCTTCGATGAGATCCAGTGCGGCCTCGTAGCCCCTCGCGGGACCACCATAGGGGTCGGCGACTTCCAGCACGCCGACCTGCGGGGCGAACTTCATGAACATCTGCGGACGGTCGGCGAACGCGCGCGGCGCCATCCAGCGCATCGCCGCGAGATGGCTGCGATCCATTGCCAACGACAGCGCGAACTTCTCGATGTCTTCGTTGGTCAGCGCCCGCGACCGCAGGTCGCCAATTTCGTAGCCCCTGAGTTTGGCGGTCTGTACGGCCAGGGGCGTCGGCGGCTGGCCGACATGCATGGCGCTGGTGCCCGCGGAATCGATGACGAACTTGTCGGTGAGGCCGGCGCGCCGGACCATCGTGCGAAACACGCCCTCTGCCATGGGCGAGCGGCAGATGTTGGCGGTGCAGACAAAGAGAATGCCGATGGTCATGGCCTGTTACCCTAGCACAGCGCTAGATTGCGTGACATGCATCAGGACTTCTTTCCACCCGGT
>CAWUOG010000743.1:0-1739 GCA_963923875.1 uncultured Alphaproteobacteria bacterium | reverse complement strand
CCCAAGGTTCCCTGGTAGCCCATCGAGAGGAAGGTGCGCGGCTTGTAGGTGGGGTAGGCGAGACGGGCGGCGTAGCCCATCTGTGTCAACTCATCGACCAGAATGCCGTCTTCGGGCAACGCGGCACGAATGGCTTCGAG
Organism: uncultured Alphaproteobacteria bacterium; assembly: GCA_963923875.1. GTDB lineage: Bacteria > Pseudomonadota > Alphaproteobacteria > Reyranellales > Reyranellaceae > Reyranella. The sequence continues at coordinate 1,599 of CAWUOG010000743.1, read as the reverse complement.
ATAGGCGATCTGGGGACCGATCGTGTCCCGGATGCGCTTAATCGCTGCCGCCTTGGTCTCGGCGACCGCTTCGGCGCGGCCATTGCGCTTCTTGTTGTACCTGCCGAGCTTGCCGGCCAGTACCTTCAAGCACGCGGCGGCATCACCGACGATGCCGATCTCCGGCTTGCGCTGGCGCTCGATCTCTTCGCCGTCGATGTCGATGCGGATGATCTTCAGCCCGTCGTCGACACCCCAGTTCTGCAGCGCCGCCTGAAGGCGCGTGCCGACCGCCAGAACGACATCGGCCTCGCCCCAAAAACGGTAACCTGCCGGCATCGTTACCGACAGCCGATGCCGTCCGTCGAGGGCTCCTTGGCCCATGCGCCCGACCATGACCGGAGCATCGAGCATTTCGGCGATCGCCTTCACATGCTCGCCGGCGTCCATGGCGCCGCCACCGATCACGATCATCGGTCGGTCGGCCGAGCCGAGCAGCTTTGCCGCCCGCTCCAGGGCATCGTCGTCGACGGGGCAGGGATCACGCTGGGCGGCGGTGTCGGGCAGCACGACCGGTGCCTTGCGGCCCCATGTATCGATGGCGCATTCGAGCGCGACGGGCCGCTGGCGGCCGGAGATCAGGCGGCGGAACGCCTCGTTCACCAGGCCCGGTGCCTCGGCCGGTGCATTGATGCGGTCGGCCCATTTGGTGAGGCCGCGCATGATCGCGAGCTGGTCCGGCAGTTCGTGAAGCTGGCCGATATTGCGGCCGATCATGGATTGCTGGATCTGCCCGGTAAGCGCCAGCACCGGCGCGTTCGCCCCATAGGCGGTCGACAGCGCGGCGGTGGTGTTGAGGAAGCCCGGCCCCGGCACGACGCAATAGGCCGAGGGTTTGCCGGTCGCCATGGCGTGGCCGAGCGCCATGTAGGCGCAGGCCTGTTCGTGGCGGGCATGGATCGGCCGGATCGCGTTGGTTCGATCGTACAGAGCGTCGAAGAACGAATCGTTCTGAACGCCCGGAAGGCAGTAGAGGGTGTCGATACCGTTCAACTCGAGCATCGACACCACGGCCTGCGCCGTCGTGAGGGGAGTGGGGGCCTTGGTCATGCCCCCACTGTATCAGTCCACGCGTGCGCCGGACGCCTTGATAATCACTGCCAGCCGCTTCTCTTCCGACTCGCGATAAGCCAGCGTGTCGGCCTGCGAGCGCCAGATCGCCATCGCGGCGTGGTCGAAGAATTTTGCCTTCAGGTCATCGCTCTCGAGTGCCTTCCTGGACAACTCCGACAGGCGCGCCACGATTTCGGGCGGCAGTTTCGCGGGCCCGGTCAGCGTGGTCCACGAGTTGATGTCGAAGCCTGCTAGAGTTTCGGCGATCGCCGGAACATCCGGCACGACAGGCGTGCGCTCTTTCGAAGTGACGCCGAGTGCACGCACCTTGCCCGACCGCGACTGGGCGAGCGCCCCCGGTATGTTGTCGAAGATCATGTGGACCTGACCGGCCAACAGGTCCTGCATGGCCGGTGCAGCACCACGATAGGGCACGTGGATCATGTCGACCTTGGCCATGGTCTTGAACAGCTCGCCCGACAGATGAAGCGTCGTGCCGTTTCCGGC
>CAWUOG010000742.1:0-1741 GCA_963923875.1 uncultured Alphaproteobacteria bacterium | reverse complement strand
GTATAGAACATGAGGTTGGCACGCTGCTGACCGATCAGGCGCGGCAGGGTGAAGGTGAGCGAGAAGCCGGGATGGAAACCAAGCCGGGTAAAGTTGGCGGCAAAGCGGGCCTCCGAGCAGGCGACGCGGAAGTCGGGCATCAGCGCGAGACCGAGACCGCCGCCGATCGCCGGCCCCTGGATGGCGCCGATCGACGGCTTCTTCGAACGGAACAGGCGGGTCGCTTCCTTGTAGAGATGCTTACCGCTCTCGGCCGAACCGGTCTGCGGGCGGTTGGCGAAATCGGCGCCGGCACAGAACGACTTGCCCTGTGCGCACAACACGTAGGAGCGGATGTTGTTGTCGCGATCAAACGCCTCGAAGGCATCGGCGATCTGGTTGATCAGCGAGTTGTCGAAGAAATTGTGCGGCGGCCTCTGGATTTCGACGATGCCGACCGGTCCTTCGCTCGAGACGCCGATATCCTTGTAGCTGCCGCTCATGTCGTTTCCCTCCGGGTGAGGGCGTGATATTGCCCCGGCGTCGGTGCCCTCGTCGAGTTGCCAGGGCCGCAGGAGGACTGAGAATGTCGCAAAGCGAACGTCACGCACCCGGTCATGCGCTTGTCCTGGGCGGCGGCACGATGGGCGTGGGCATTATCGCCATGTTCCTGGGAGGCGGCTGGAAGGTCGATGTCGTGTCGCGCTCGGCCGGCACGCGCGATGGCCTGCCTGCCGCGTGCGCGAAGGCGCTGGCCGCCATGGGCAAGAGCACCGATACGTCGGGACTGAAGACCTACGCGACCCTGCCCGAAGCGGCCTGGGGCAGGATCACGATCGCGGTCGAGACCGTCACCGAGGATATGGCGCTGAAGCGCCAGCTCTTCGCCGAAATGGAGAAGCTCGCCCGTCCCGACTGCGCACTGACCTCGAACTCGTCGTCGTTCCCGATCAGCGAGATCGGCAAGGGACTGAAGTCGCAGGGCCGGATGATGGGCCTGCACTTCTTCATGCCGGCGCACCTGATCCCGCTGGTCGAGGTCGTGCGCTCAGTCCACACGGACATAAAGTTGGCCGAGCAGGTTGGCGAGATCATGGCCTCGCTCGGCAAGCGGCCGGTGCAGGTCCGGAAGGACGTGATCGGTTTCCTGGGCAACCGGATCCAGGGCGCACTGATGCGCGAAGCGCTGTGGCTGATCGAGGAAGGCGTCGCCTCTCCGGAAGACATCGATGCCACGGTACGGCTGTCGTTTGGCTTTCGTTACGCGGCCGCAGGTCCGATCGTGCAGAAGGAGCATTCGGGTTGGGACACGACCTGTGCCGTCGCCAAGATCATCTGGCCGGACCTCAGCAACGCCAAGGGCCCGCCGCCGGTGCTTCAGAAGAACGTCGACGAAGGCCGCATCGGCTTCAAGACCGGGCGCGGCTTCTTCGAATGGAACGACGAGTCCATGGCAAAAGAGCGCGCCCGGTATGAGCGCGCTCTTCGCAAGTGTCTTGAGATCTTCCGTGAGGAAGGAATTGTTTAGCTAGGCAGCGCGGCCTCGGCCGCGACCACCGCCGCCTCCACCGCCAAAACGGCGGCCACGCCATTGCGGACGCGCCTGCTGGCCCTGCGGACGATCGCCGTATGCCCGCTCGCCCTGGGGGCGGTCGCCTTGATGACGATCGCCGTAGGAACGATCGCCCTGTGGGCGATCGCCGTGCGAGCGCTCGCCGTGAGGACGGTCGCCATGCGGACGCTCGCCACGAGGGCGATCGTG
>CAWUOG010000741.1:0-1744 GCA_963923875.1 uncultured Alphaproteobacteria bacterium | reverse complement strand
TGGCCGACCGCCTCGCCGAAGCCTTCGCCGAGCGTCTGCACGAGCGCGTGCGCAAGACGATCTGGGGCTATGCGCCCGACGAGGCATTGTCCAACGACGACCTGGTGCGCGAGAAATATCGCGGCATCCGGCCGGCGCCAGGCTATCCCGCCTGCCCCGACCACAGCCAGAAGCCGGAACTCTTCCGGTTGCTCAATGCCGGCCAGAACGCCGGCCTGACACTGACCGAAAGCTTTGCGATGATCCCGATCTCGTCGGTCTCCGGCTACTACTTCGCCCATCCCGAGGCTCAGTACTTCGGCGTCGCCCGCATCGGCCGCGACCAGGTCGAGGACTACGCGCGTCGCCGCGGCATCCCGGTCGAGCAGGCGGAGCGGTACCTCCGGCCCAACATTGGGTACTGATCCCTCGGCCTATCTGCTCGTCCTCGCCGTCGGCGGTGTCGCGGGCCTGGTGAGCGGCGTCGTCGGCACCGGCGCCACGATCATCCTGCTCCCGGTGCTGGTCTTCGTATTCGGGCCGCGCGAGGCGATCCCGATCATGGCGGTCGTCGCGCTGATGTCGAACTTCGCCAAGATCACCTCGTGGTGGCGCGAGATCGACTGGCGCGCGACGGCGGCCTACGCGGTCGGCGGCATTCCCGGCGCGGCCCTGGGGGCACGCACGATGCTGGCGCTGCCGCCGACGGCGGTCGATGCCGCCCTTGCCGTCTTTTTCCTGGTGATGATCCCGGGCCGGCGCTGGCTCGCCGCCCGAAGCTTCAAGGCGGGACCGCTGGTGATGGCGCCGGCCGGTCTGGCGATCGGCTTCCTGACCGGCATCGTCGTATCGACCGGCCCGATCACCGTCCCGGTGTTCAGCGCCTACGGTCTCGCCAGGGGCGCCTTCATCGCCACCGAGGCCGCCGCATCGATGGCCATGTACATCAGCAAGGCGATCACTTTCCAAAGCTTCGGCGCGCTGCCGGTCGACATCGCGATCAAGGGCCTGGTCTCGGGCAGCTCGGTGATGGCCGGCACCTATTGTGCCCGCCTCATCGTCGAGCGCCTCAGCATCGCGAGCTTCCAGTACCTGCTCGACATCGTGATGCTGGTCTCCGGCCTGACGCTGCTGTGGTCGGCGCTCCGGACGCTACAATTCTCCTAGTCGTCGGCGGCGCCGACCGGTAAATACGGCGGCGAGAAAGGGGAGTACATGCACAAGTTTCTATCGGGAATTGCGTTGACCGCCGTCGCCTTGTCGATCGGTGCCTGCCAGCAGGACACGGCCCAGACGAGCAATGCGCGCGAACGGAATTCCCAGGTCTATGTCGGCGCCCTGACCTGCGATGTGGCAGGCGGCACGGGTTATCTGGTGATGTCCAGCCGCAAGCTTGATTGCACCTTCGAGCCGATGAGCGGCGGCACCCAGGCCTACGAAGGCGACATCCGCGGCTTCGGCCTCGAGCTCGGCTACACCAAGCCGATGAAGATGCTGTACAAGGTCTACACGGTGGGCTCGAACAAGGGAATCACCGCCGTGGAGGGCAGTTTCATCGGCCAGGCTGGCAGCGTCACGGCCGATCGCACGATGGGCGGCGACTGGCTCTATGGCGGCAATGACGGTGCGGCCGCGATGGTCGGCACGACCTACTTCAACCAGACCGGCCTAGGCTACAACCTTGAGTACGCCGTAGCCTCCATTCATCTTAAGATGAAGAGCGGCCCGGCCACCGTGGCGCCAGCCACCTCCCCGGCCGCCGCCG
>CAWUOG010000740.1:0-1752 GCA_963923875.1 uncultured Alphaproteobacteria bacterium | reverse complement strand
ATCGCGGCTCTGCTGCGGCGCCTGCGCGAAGGCGGCACCCGACATCGCAATCGCGACGGTGAACAGCAGGGAAGTGGAGGCAAGGCGCAGGGTCATGGAAATCCCTCGGAGAATCCTTCTTTAGAAATAGGTGCGACCACGGGCCCCGTCCACTGCGGCAAGACGGCAATTCACCGACAACAATTTGCAGTTGTGGCGGCTCAGCGGGGCGCTCGCGCCTTGTAGGCGAGCCAGGCCAGGATCGCGTCGAGGTCGGTGTCGGGCAGCATGTCGGGCGTGAAGGCCGGCATCCTGCGGTCGGGCCAGCTCCGCACCGACTCGGGATCGCGCAGCAGCCGGCGCAGCGCGTCGGGGCGGAAATAGTCGACCGGGTTCATCGGCTGGCCGAGATCGGGCCCCTGGCCGCCCTCGCCGGCGCCGCGGAACTTGTGGCAGGCGAGGCACACGGCGACGAAGCGATCGAGTCCCAGCCGTATCGGATCGTCGGCCGCCACCTCCGGCCCGACCGCGAGCTGTGGCCAGCGCCTGGCGGGCGAGTCGGCGCGGCTCAGACCGGCCAGGCGATAGACCCAGAACTCGCTGCTCACCGTGGCGGCGCGGCGGCCGGTCCACACCAGAAAGAACGGCCCGGCCGAGTAGCTTTCGGTTCCCTTGCGCAGCAACGGCCAGGGCCGCGCCGGATCATCGACCGCGACGAAGGCCTCGCCGTCGAGCAGCAGGCCAGCCGGAATGGCGACCGAGAAATTGTCGATCGCGCGCGCCTGCACGTAGTCGTCGGCGCCGATGCCGGCGTCGTTCAGGAGAGCGGCTGCCGGGATGGCGCGATAGGACATGCCGCGCTTGAAGACCGGATCGTTGGGCACTGCGATCGTGCGCAACTGCGGATGCTCGAGCAGCTCTGCGGGCGTCAGCTTCCGGCTGCTGTCGCGACCAGCCAGGGTGAGGGTGGCGGGGGATCCGGGTGTCTGCGCCTCGGCCGCGGCGAGCGGCCAGGCGAGGAGGACCAGGGCGAGCAGTCCGGCCGGCAGTTGCATCGTGGCGGTTACTGCTTGCTGGCGGCGATCGCGCTCAGCCCGCGCACCACGCGCTGCAGGACGGCCGCGTTGTCGCCCGCCGGCAGGGTCGAGATGGTGCCGGCGCTGTCGCGGCGCAGGCTGACCAGCGCGGTGCCCTGGGCGTTGATGCGCCAGCCCAGCATCTCGTCGGGCACGAAGCGCGCCGCCAGCATGATCTCGGCGCCGTTCATGGTGAGCAGCGAGAAGGCATAGATCGCGCCGGCATCTTCCCTGAATTCGTAGGAGAAATTACGGGTCGCCTGCACGCCCAGACTCTCCGGCCCGATGCCGAACGGCACCAGCCACTGGGCCTCGAGCCGGGAGGCGTTGCCGTCACGCCGCACCCAATCTGCGACGCGCTTCACGTCGGCGGCGATCGATTGCGGGCTGACCTGGGCAGTCGCGTCGGATCCAGGCAACTGCGCGCCGGCGAGGGCGAGGAGGAAGGCCAGCGTACGAAGCATGCGCGAATGATAGCACGCCGTGGGCTGTCGCGAAGACAGACAGCTTAACCGTCGATCCGGCGGATGCGATCGTGATGAGTGAGGTTGCTGCTGTTCTGGACGATCTGGCTCATCGTGCCGGAGTTGGCATCGGCCCATTCCAGAGCGAAGCGGGTCGATTGCGTCATCGGGATGTACCCGAGCTCGTTCCGCGACATATGCGGGGTGACGAAGCGCCAGTAGGCACCGACTTC